>JADFRQ010000065.1 GCA_022561215.1 Chloroflexota bacterium
CCTCCAACTGATCAGTCAATGGTAATTGTCTGTTGAGGCGCTCCTGATTTACGACCCTCCCCAAATACCCGGTATCTGCATCAAATCAGTATTTGGTGCAGATTTCTACGCCATTGTCCGAGCTTCTATCTAACTGTCAGCTGCAGTGAGTCGTTAGGCGTACTACGGGGTAAAGGTTCAGGACATAGGTTACAGATTGCTCGGATGGTCGGCCCACGCTCTTGTCATCGGTACCTTAGACACAATATCGTGAATTTTGTTCTTTTACAACTCATATCGCCCAATTTGATAGAAACAGAAGAATAGGTCATACACTCCATCGTCCACCTCCTCTAACCCCACATTATCTTCATCCAGCGTGTGGCTCACAAAGATTTGCTTGCCGAACACGCGTATTGTTCCCGCGCGGCTAACCTGGCGCACCAGGTAATGCTCCGGGTAGCCACAGGATTCGATCTGCTTTGGCATCGTTCGACTTGAAGATTGATAGATCTTGGCTTCATGTCAATCGCTTCATGCGGACTCACCAGGTTGAATTCTTCTCGAAAGCGGTCGAACTTTCTCTGCCCTGCCGGCATGCTGCTGGCCGGTGGGATCGTGGCCTCTTGTTTGAGCGTACGATGCATCCTCTTATGGTTGCCGTTTTGTTGCGGTTCTCCAGGGGCGATCAGCTCGGGGTAGATGCCCAGCTTGATGAACCACACAGACAGCTGCGACAACCGGGCGAGAGCGTTTGAGGCAAACGGTGTACCGTTATCGGTTCGAATGCGATTGGGCAGTCCATAGGTGTCAAAAAGAACCTTAACATGCTGTACGGTCTTCTCCAGGGAAATATTGGGATGTGCGTCGACGCCCAACAAGAAGCGGGATGATAGATCACTGACGGTAAGTGGGAAGCAGTATTTCCCGTTCTTCAGGCGGAATTTGTCTGCTGCCCATATATCGTTGGGTCCCTGCGGGATGCTTTTCGGGCAGCCGGGATGTGCCCTACGGTATCTGCGCCTTGGCTTCACCAACCCTTCTCTTGCCAGGATCCGTGCAGCAGTTGATAGCGATGGAAGACGCCGCTTCGGGGCTCGACGCAGCGATTCCTGCGACAAACTATAATTTTTCCAATGTTCCCGTAACATATGGCTATCGGCTGTAGATGATCAAGTGGTTTTCATCGAAGCCGCGCTATTTTCCGAAACAATGAGGCGGTGCTCAATACGATCGAAATCAGGTAGAGGCTGAGAATCGTCGATAAAGCGTCAAAACCGTGCTCTTCGATCCAGGCGAATAGCGCCCCAACACTTTCAGGGAAATCAAGACTCTCTCTCATGCCGTTGATGAGTGAGAATCCTCTTACTCCAGGATAAAGTTCGCTCATCGTCGCATCGCCCTGAAAAAAGGCGCCAAACACGACCAGCAGAGCGGGAACAATCATGAAGGACAAGCGTCTATTCCAGCGGCTCACGCTTGGATGGCTTGAATCATATTCGTTTTCCTCTGGCCACACCTTTCCACTATTTGTCCCCAGCAAGCGGTTTGCGAAAGGCAGAAAGACCTCATCGATATTGTTCCAGTAATCGCTGTGGCCACTGAGTAAAGGGGAACGAGTCTTTACTTCGATGGGGATCCAGGAGTTTTCTGATTTAATCCGGTATTCTTCCAAGCCATGAAATCCGGTCACCTGATCGGCAAGATTCCAGCAATTAAACCATTGGAAGTCATCCGCAAAATCGGGACAGGTATCATGTCGAAAGCGATGGGAGGGGAAAATTTTGCTCAGCACAGGGCTAGTGTGGTGGTAGTAAGTGAGCACACTGCCTATGGTGACATAGGTCTTAATTTTGCTTCGATATTTCTGCTGCAAGTGCACAAAAAGCGTTTCCCATGCTATTGCAGTGCCTTGCGAATGGGCGAACACATGAATGTGGTCACATTTGCGATCAAAAAACTGGATATCTGTCTCAAGAACACTGCGCACACGCATTGCCTGAGACGTGCTCATGGCATAGGCGCTGACATCACCGAGTCCACTGCTCAACTGCGCAGAAATGAATTCCTCAATCGACGAGCCAAATTGCTTTAGGCCCAGGCGATCAAGCCATTTGAACAGACGCGAGATCAAAAGCAGGGGAAATGCAATGGGAAGCGCCCAAATGACAAACCATCGGTAAAAGAAGTGAAGGATGGCAAAAGGAAAAGCAGAGACATGAATGGTTTCGTTCTCACGCACCGTCAACTCCCCCAAAAAATAATCCGTACCCACGTTTTTGAAAGGGCGCTTCTTCCAGACGAATGCGCGTATTACGTTGATGACGATAACGACTATCGCAAGTTGAAGCAGCTGCAGCAAATAAATAAACGGAGAGATTAAAACCGCGACTCCCAAAAGAACTAACAGCCAGTATTGAAACCCGGGCAGCCGTGTTCCCAATTTGTATCGCGAATGAATTCTCAGGAATGAAGGCCAGGTCATGACGAATGAAGCCATCAGGATGATGCCAAGAGGCCATAATGAACCTGGCTCAATTCTATTTTGCCTAAGGAGGTAATCCTCAATTCTGTACAATCGCCATATCCATGTAAACAGGATAAGAAAAGAGAGCCAGTAGGAGAAAAAAATGGAAAGCGCATCGACTGGCCCCCCAGCTGTAGCCTTCGGTTTTCCCTTCGTTTCTTCGAGGATGCGATCCACTTTTTCTGCAGTCTTCGTTGGGAGAACCGAAGTCCTGGATTGAAAAGCTCCGATGAGCCGATTAAGCACATCTTCCAACAGTCTACGCAGGAGCATTGTAAATTCGCGACGAAAGGCAAAGGTTGCCATATGCCACTCATCAAGCAATGCACGGAAAGGATTTGGGGGCTGTAGTTCCGGCTCCCAATAGACCTCCTTGATCCAAATTACTTGATCACGGGTGGTGATTTCTACAAGATGTTTGTGGGGATTCTCATCGTGGGCTGAGGGTACGTAATCGTCCAGAACATCGGATCTTTGCCTGATGGTGGCTTTCTTATCAATTTTTTGAACCGCGGGCCAAAATCCCTCCGTGAACGTATTGAGCACCTCGTCGGGCTCATGGAGACCAGCGCCTTTAACAACGAGGATAACATCGCGCTTGGTCTGCCCGCTTTGTGGGATTTGCCCCGGAATATCGGGGAGTGGGTGGGGTGCCTGACTGGCTACTGAAAGATTGTGATCATGATCTTCTGGCATCTCATTTCCCCCTCAAGCCATCATCACAGCACGTGCTTTTCAATCAAGTCATAAAGCGAGTCTTCGAGAATAATCGACTCACCACCGCGATTCGGCGCGCCAGATAGTCGCTATGGGATGGCTATTTTCCAGCCTTATCCAGCTGCAGGCAACCGTGAGGATTACGGTTTGTAATAACTCGCTGTCCCGCGTATCACAAGCATACAACAGCTCGTATTCATCCTCAACTTCGGTGGGGGTGTTCGCAGATTAGGAATTGGGCGCTTTCCAAGGCGCTTCGGTTCCTTCAATGGGCAAGAAAGTGAGCACTTCGCAAAGCGGATTCAGGAAAGTGTGGATTGGGGAAGTGGGAATGTGTATTTGAAATCGGGTAGCCGTGAGCTGGGATCACGCAGTGATCCGCCGCTCTGCTCTCCACGATCTTTCGAAAGTGTGCAAAGGATATTGGGAATCCGAAATTGGTATTCTTTCGCATAGCCATGGATCTGTGGTATTTGGTGGAGAATCCTTGCCCATTCCCGAGCACAGGATTAACTTGTTGACCCTGGGCACTTTGCGATGCGATACACTTCGCTGGATGGATTACGCGTGCATTCCCTTGCGTGACTGGCAGTTCATGTAGGGAGTTTCGACTCTATTGCAGAGCTTGCTGACTGGAATATCGACCTATGCGATGCAATCTTCCGTTTTCATGTTTCTTTTGGGGTGGAAAAGGGATTCAGTTCAGGGAATGAAAGATGGGGGTGGTCATGATCTCTTCTTCGTCGAATTCATTTGTCAGGACAAATGATGTCTCGAAAATCCAAGCTACCGCCGATGGCTCTTTTTCGCTTTTCCCCTTTCGAAACAATACAGTTTTAATCGAAAAGTATTTCAATCGTGTGAATGGAGATAAGCACTTAATCGTTAATAGCTTTATGGGAAAAATCCAGAATACGCCGTAGCTCGCTTCGGGGTAGCTTGCTGCGTGGAGGAATGGCAAGCGGGGTTCTTCACTCTTACTTTGAATCAATCTGATATCGTTTGACACTATTTGACACTCGAATCAAAATATCACGATTGACAACCCATTCTCCAGCGTGCTAGAGTGATTTCATCAGCCGGATAATGATGTCTCGCTACTTTACAATCTTCCAAACGTCGTTGGACGATATCAAGTCGAGTCTCATTTTTACCCACAATCGAAGGTAGGAGCGATGGAAAAGGTACGCACGTACCTGATCATGCCTGTGATTCTATTGCAGCTCTTAACCCAAGGGCTTCAGCTGAGGTGTGGCCGTGGACCCATAACGTTGGACACTTTTTAAGGAACCTTTAGGGAAGACATTTGTTCTACTTCGTAGGCCTGTTCGAATTCTACTGGGGTTAGGTATCCCAGAGATGAGTGGATACGCTTCTTCTGATAGACCTCATCAATGAAGTATCCAATCTGGCCCATGGCATCCGTAAAGTTTTGGTATTCAGATAGATCCACCTCCTCTTCCTTGATGGTGCGGATAAGCGTTCGGCGTAAGCATTTTCTTCTGGGGATCCCTTATGAGCCATGCTGATCTGCACGTGATATTCCTTCAATAGATCTGTGTAATCATTGGCCGCGTATTGAACTCCTTGATCGCTGTGATGGATGTGCGCAACGTGAGTGCTCAATGCACGTTGTAATGCAACCAGGGTTAAAGATCGGTCAAGCCAGCGGCTCAACTGCCACCCTCGAATGGTACGAGTGAAGATATCCATGATCACCGCCAGGTAGACGAAACCGGTGTGTAATCGGATGTAAGTGATGTCGCTGACCCAGACCTGATCGGGATAGCTCACGTCCAGATCGGCAACCAGGTTGGGATAACGTCGAAATCCATGCTTGCTGTCGGTCGTAAAGCCTTTACGCCGCTTCTGCACTCTTAGCAATCCCATCTCTCGCATCAATCGTTGGATGCGTTTGCGATTGACCACTATCTCGTAGGGTGAGCGCCGTAACTCATGTGTCACTCGCCGACTCCCGTATTTCACAAATTCAGCGGCAATTGTCTCAATTGATCCCCGCAGCTCGGTCTCATCCCGCTCGATTAAGTGATAGTAGTAGCTGCTGCGAGACAACGACAAGAAACGGCATAGATTGGTCACTGGATATCCTTCCTGTTCGTGAAACATAGTCACCAATTCCCGCTTCCTTTCCGTCGTTAACTCAAGTGCGTGGACACTTTTTTTGCCATCTCGAGTTCCATCGCCATGCGACCTACCAAACGCTCAAGCTCAGCGATACGCTCATCACGATCATCTCGACCGTTGTGTGTCTCAAATACATTCGGAGAGCGTTTGATAAACTCTTGCTTCCAACGCGACAAGACTGAATCTTTTATCCCGTATTCCCGGCTCGCCTGAGCCAGGCTTTTCCCGTCGAGAAACATTTCGAGCACGATCCTAGCTTAGAATTCCGGTGTGAATTTGCGACGTTTCACCATCGTGGACCTCCGTTCTGAAGTCTAGATCCTACTTAGATAGGTGTTCAGTTTTTGGGGTCCACTACCTCTTCAAGCTGCTCACCAACGTTTCGCTCGAAGATCTGGTCCCCCGCTCACTGGTCTATAAGGGGGGAGTTCGACGCGAACCGCCACTACCAAGTGAAGAGGGGCGAATTCAACGAGGAGGGCAAGCCTATGCGGACAAATAGGCAGCGCCCGAAGTCTGAATGGATCCTCGAGGAAGTTCCTGCCATTGTGACCCCTAAAGAATGGGAACTGGCCCGAAAGGCCCTTTGGCGCAATGCCACCCGTTCCACTCGAAATGCCGAGAGACGAGAGTGCCTGCTAACCAGCTTTCTCAAGTGCGCGATCTGTCGAGATTTCACGTTAGTCGCCATCATCGACGGTACGAAAAAGAACCCTCGGCGCTACCATGGTTGTTCTTCCAGGAACTCAGAGAATGATCGGATGCTCAAGACAGCCTGTTACTGCCCCTATGTGCATGCCGATGAATTGGAGAAGTCGTTTGTGGGAGGAAATCGAGCGTGTGATCTACGACCCGAGCCTGATCGCCCGCTGGCTCGAGCAGAGGGAGCAAGAGCAACGCTAGAACAGCTACCTTGACCGTCTGGCGGTTACCGACAGTAGATTAGCCAACCTCACGAAGGCAACGGAGAAGTTCGAAGTTGCCTATCAGCGTGAAATGTACACTCTGGATGGGTTTGAAGAAAAGATGGAAAGCCTCCGTCGTGAGAGAGACCTTAGAGACGTATAAGACCGAGATGAATGCCGGCCTGGATCAGCTTTGGGCATTCGAAGAGCTGAAGAGAGTCGTTGTTGCTGAACTTGCCAAATTCCGCCAACAACTTGAACAGGCACGGCGTGATATGCTTAAGCTAAATGGGCTTCCCTTTGAGCTCAAGCGATGTATCTTGTCGCTCCTTGTCGATGTTATTTGGGTGAGCTCAGAGGACCAAACTTTGACGAACGAGGGAGTGATAAACGGCGCCTTTACCTCGGATGCAGAGCAAAGCCTCTCATTGAATCTGCCTTTGACGCTCGAATCCTCCACTGAGTTTGCATTTACATCTGCCCGTAATAACAAGGGCAACCTTAAGGTGCCCTTCGACTGCCCGAAGCTAACCGCTCTCGAAGTGCGCCAGCTTCTTCTGAAAGTGAGTTTCCCATGAAGCTGTCATCTCTCCTTTCATTCCTCATCCTTTCCCTGGCTCTGGGCTTACCCACCCAGGTAGCGCAGACCGCCTCAGACGGCTGGGAGGCCGTTGCGACAGGGATCGAGTACCAGGAGTTCCAGGTGTCCGATCCCAACAACGTGTTCGTCGCTCGCATGGACCGGGGCAACCCCAACGTCACCATCGAGAGCAGCATCGCCCAAGGCAGATTGGCGAGCGGCACGGAGACTGTGAGCGGGATGGCCGGCAGGTACGATCAGGCCATCAACTATTGGGGCCAATCTTGGGGCTCTCGCAACGACGTGGTGGTGGCGATCAATGGGTCATTCTACGATCCAGCGACGGGTATTCCCGAAGGCGGTCAGATCCACTCCGGGTGGTATTCGAAGCAGTTCCAAGAGCTAGGCGGCGGAAGCGGGTTCGCCTGGAAGCTGGACCGGACGGCCTTCATTGGACAATGCACGCATCATCCCTCTACCAGGCAGTTCCTTACGGTAACACGGACGGGAGCTACACAGGCATTCCAAGGCATCAATCGGGATCGAGGTTCCAACGAGTTGGTCGTCTTCACCCCCCAATACGACACGGACACCCGCACCGATTCCTCCGGCGTGGAGGTGTTGGTCGAAATGACGAGGCCCACCTTGATCCTTCCCCAGCCGGCCAGTGCGAAGGGCTATGTCAGGGAGATCCGGGATGGCCAGGGCTCCACACCCATCCCATTCGACCACATCGTTTTGTCGGCGACGGGGGCCGCCAGGACCAAGCTGCTCAACATCCTCGGCGTTGGTGACCAGATTGGCATCTCGCAGGAGATCACTCACTTCGAGGACGATTGCGCTACCCCTTACCCATTCGACTGGACCAAGACCTACGCCAGCGTATCAGGCAGCTTCGACTTCCTCTTGGACAGCGTGATCTATAGCTTTGATGATCCGGGCGCTACTGCACGCCAGCCGCGGACGGCCATCTGCTTCAATGCCGCCTATATCTACTTCCTCGTGGTAGACGGACGTGACCCGGCCAGAAGCATTGGGATGACCATCGGCGAGCTGGCGTCCTTCTGCCAAGACACCTTAGGCGCCGCCTGGGGGATCAACCAGGACGGCGGTGGCTCATCGACGATCGTCGTCAATGGGGTGGTCAAGAATAACCCTTCAGACGGAAGCGAACGCGCCGTCGGCAACGGCCTGATGATGGTGGTGGTCGAGCCGATGGAGCAGTCGGCTGCCTTTGCGGCCGATGATCCGATCGTGACGATCTCATCGACAGAGATGCGACTCGGCCCGGGCGCCAACTACTCTAGCATCACCACGATCTCAGAACGCACAGACGGCGTCGTCCTAGATCACTTCAACAACCTAAATGGCGCATTGGCGACCGGCTCGTACTGGTGGAAAGTTGCGCTTGGGGGAACGGTCGGGTGGGTAGCCGAGGAGGCATTGGTCAGCGACGTACCGACCGGTTTCATCGTCGAGAGCCGGGCAGGGGGGCTGAACGATGGGAACTACGCCGACTCCGGATTGGTCGATAGCGATCTGAAAAGCAATGCCCCGGGGACGACCGCCGGGCTAGGCAGCCGAGAGGGGAAGCTCAAGGGAACAGGATCGGCACGATGGGCGAGCTTCAGTTTCACCCCAACCACAACAGGGCTCTATGAGGTTCACGCAACCTGGGCGCCATCCGGCAACAACGGCGCACAGGTCGAGCACGTGGTAACCCATGATGGCGGATCCAACAGCGTGCTTGTGGATCAAACGTTCGGTGAGAATACTTGGAACTCGCTGGGTCAGTACGATCTGATGGCCGGCAATACCTACACTGTCCGAATATCCAACGAAAGCTTCCCGGCCCCCAAGAAGAGTGCGGAAGTGTTCAGGGCGGATGCGGTTTTGTGGGAGTTGATCTCGGGGGACCTGCCGCCCAGCGTCAGCATCATCAACCCCGCTGACAGTAGCACAGTGGCTGGCCTGGTGACGATCCAGGTCCAGGCTTCCGACGCCGAGGACCCCGTGGGCTCATTGACCGTTGAGGTGGCAATTGATGCGGGCCTCTGGCAAACGGCGAGCTACAATGCAGTCAGCGGCTACTACGAGTTGTTCTGGGATACGACCGTAGGCCCCGACGGTAGTCACACGATTGATGCCCAGGCGACGGACGGTGGGGGGAACCTCGCAGGCGCCGCTACGGTTAATGTCACAGTCGATAATTTCAAGGCCGCTACCCTACACGTGGGCGACCTTGATGCCACAAGCACCAGCGTGAAAAGGGAATGGACTGCCAGCGTCACCATCATGGTTCACGACGCCGGCCACAACCCACTGACAAACGCCAGCGTGACCGGCACTTGGAGCGGTGGCTTCTCCGGCGTAGCTGCATGCGTCACCGGCAGCAGCGGTCAGTGTAGCTTGGGCACCGGGAATATCCTCAAGAAGCAGGGGAGCGTCACCTTTACGGTCGATGGCGTGTCGCACGCCAGCCTAACGTACCAGCAGCCGGACAACCACGACCCGGATGGCGACAGCGACGGCACGATCATCACAGTGAGCAAGCAGTAGGCAGTTGAGGAAACTCGGTGGCGCGGCTTGTGAGGAGGCAGAGAATGCAGTCTCGCTCCCGGCGGGGCAAAATCGTCGCATGAACTCGAAATGGGCTCCCTTTCCGGATGTGTCGTCCTGATATATGTTTACACTAAGACGAGGGAATCAGGATGCCGAAAACGATCAAAAGGTACAGCGACGCTTTCCGACGCGAGGTTGTTGCCGAGTATGAAGCCGGCGGCACCATTTCTCAGTTACAGAAGAAATATGGCATCACTGGCGGCCAAACGATCCAGACGTGGATCAAGAAATATGCTAGAGAGGGTCTACGTCACAATCTGGTACGCATCCAGATCGCCGATGAAATCAATCGGATCAAAGAGCTCGAAGACCAGGTTCAGGAGCTTGAGCAAGCTCTGGGGAGAGTAATGCTCGAAAAGATCAAATTGGATAGCATAGTAGAAGAACTCCTGGCTGAAGATAAGAAAGGCATCAAAAAAAACGAACTGCTATCATCGAAAGGTGCCGCGCGAAAGCCTACCAACAATCGGGAGCTGGAATGAGCATGTTGCAGATCTGTGGGCAGTTTGGTATCAGCCGACAGGCGCATTACCAGAAACGTCTGCGTGAAATCCAGCGCTACCAGGGTAACCAGATCGTTTTGGAAATGGTTCGCCAAGTGCGTCGGAAACACCCTCGGATGGGCGTGCGCAAGCTGCGTGGAAAGATCAGACCCATGTTGGTTGCTGAAGGCCGTAAAATCGGGCGAGACCGCCTGTTTGAGCTGCTCCGGGAAGAGAATCTACTCGTCCGGCCGAAGAAAACTTATCATCGGACCACAATTCCCGGGTATCTCAGAGCTCCCAACCGTTTGCCAGGCCTGATCATCTCTCGCCCCAATCAGGTCTGGGTTTGCGACATCACCTATCTGAAACTACGAATGGGGCGCTTCGCTTACTTGTTTGTGCTGATGGACCTGTATGCCCGGTATATCGTGGGCTGGTATGTCTCAGCATCGCTAGCTTCTGATGTCGCAGTGACAAGTCTCGAAATGGCTTTGGCTTGTTTGCCTGAACCTACTCCATCGTTGATCCATCACAGTGATCATGGTGTCCAGTACACCAATCACATATACATGAAGACACTCATGCACCATAGAATTCTGTCCAGCATGGGTGCGGTGGGCAACTGCTACGACAACGTCTTTGCGGAACGCCTGACTCAAAAACGAATACCTTCTTGATACGCCGTTTGCCAGTATCCGCCAGGTAGTCTCGGCAGTGAAAGAGGTCGTTCATCTCTACAATACCGATCGACCCCATCTATCGTTGAACATGGCAGTTCCCATAGACGTTTACAGTGAAAATTGCCAGGAGGTGCCTGTCGTTGAAATCCCAAGTGTTGAGACAGCCAACACCTGACTGCTGTTTTTTGCTGTCAACGTATTTCAGGACTTGACAACTTTTTGCTGATAGCTGATGGCTGACAGCTGATAGCTGACAAATCCCGTGCACCCTTGCTCCCGTGCATGTATGCTCCCTCGCCCCTAACCCACCTACGTCATTTAATAGAAAAACCCCCTGAGAAAAATCAGACCCAGCGGCCCGACCACCATAACGGAAGAGATGGCCGTAATGGCTTGCAGGATCCGCCTTGGCTTCGACCAATACCTTCGCCGCCAGGCCAACGCAGTTCCTATCACGGCCAGCGCACACAGCACGACCGCTCCGGCAAGCATCAGGAAAATTACCCAAGAAGATCGCGGGACCCCAACGATGCCCGCAATTTCGCCATCAAACAATCGAATAAGGCTGACGAGAGCTATGCTCAGGAACGTGAATGTGATCAAGATAGCGGATCCAACGGAGCTCACGGGTGTGAGCTGGATAAGCAGTGCAATTTTTCGGCCGTACATTCGCTCCCATCTACGGACCAACAGCCATTTCTTCCTGCCTCGCCGCGTCGATCTGCTGATTTGGATGACAACCGCACCTGGGATAAGGATGATGCAGCTTAATCCATAGCCACATAAGGCGAATAGGTAAGCTGAGTCTGTTTCGGAAGTGATGCCGACATACAGGCTCGCCATAATTGCAAAAACAGCTCCTGCGAACAAGAAACGCGGGCGGATGGCCTTCGATTTGGTTCTCCCATGAAGATTTTCCCATCTGCGGGCGAGCACATTGGTTCTGCGTTCAACGGCCCCGATGGAAAAAATTGACCGTGTGCTCGCAAGCAGCAAAACAACCCAGGCCAGGCTAATTCCGCCAACAAAAAACAAAACGGCTGCAGACCGCCTCGAGAAACCAAGGCCAATTTCTATCAGCGGCAGTCTGATGATCTCCTCAGGAGTGACGAAATTAATTTCCGAGATAGAACCGAGGCAGTCCAGTTTAAGTTCTTTGCGCGGCTCCTCGAGAAACGACTGCATCATCCTGTCAACGCAGTTGCTCGAGGCAATAGCTCCATGCCCAGAGTTTTCGACGGTCACGGATATCGCGCGTGGGAGCTGCTCAGCAATCCAGTTTCCATAGTCCGGGGTCACCAAGAGATCAAAGCGCCCCGCCAGTACTAGTGTGGGTATCTCGGGCAGGACAGTACGAAAATCCATCTCGCCCTTGATTTCGGCAGCGCTGGGAGAATCATCCTCGAGCCACATCTGACATTCAGCGTAATGTGGTGCGTTATCTCCATCAAGCGCCTCTGTGGATGAAAACCTCCTGGCATCAACATAATTGCTCGTGAAATAATCTATTTGGGGCACACATTCGATGGAAACGAGTAGGCCCTAGGAAATTCCTGTATTCATCGAGGTTTCCATCTCATTGAAGAGCTCAAAAAAAGAATATTTGTCCTTTGTGGCGTCATGGATGACCATCGGGATAGTAGGGAGCATGGAAGAATCATATAGGCTGATGGAGAGAAGCGATGAAAATTCATCGCCATCCATAACCCAATCAACAAATTCGTCACTTTCCGGGAACGTAGACTTGAGCGCGATCGGCTCGTCGTTGAGGCGCTCAATCGTCTGCTTAAAAACCATTTCGAGATGAGGATATGCTCGGTTACATGCTGTACTTTTCTCGCAAGCGCTGAAAATTTCCTCGAGAGCAGCACGCTCGCTCAGGTCATAATCCTGGTTCGCAGGTACAGTCGAATCGAGGATCACGCTGCGAATCCCGTCAGGATAAATGGACATGACGGCGATAGCCAGGTCCGCCCCATAAGAAACGCCGTAGAGGTTAATTCTGTCGTGAGCCAGAACTGTCCTGAGATCCTCGATGTCTGCCGCGCTCTCCTCCGTTGAATAGGCGGAGAGATCGACACCTTCACCACGCAGCCGGTCTCTGCATGCTTCAAACGCCGAGAGAGCCTCTTCAGCACTTTCTTCCTCATTTTGCTGGTCCTCAGACTGGCCGTACCAATAGGCTACGATCTCAGGGCAATCCATAGTTGGTTCAGACAGGCCAGACCCGCGCTGATCGACGAGAATAATCGCTCGGTCCTGGCGGGTAGGATGGTCAGAAAACAGATAATCCATGTTTTCGACGGCTGAGCCGCCAGGTCCGCCATGCAGAATGACGAGCGGCGCCACCGGATCGTCGGAATCTGTTGCCGGCAATATTGCGACGGCGAGCCGAATGACGGCGCCTTCAACACGATCGTGCCGTTCAAGTACCACGAGGTAGCCACAAACGATACTGTTTTCATACGCAGGTATGGAAGGGAAAGTTTCGCAGGGTTCTGTCTCAAACCTTGGCACCGGTCCTTCATTGTCCTGGGACCGTGCATTAGCTGAATGTATGGGAAGAGTAAAAGTTGCGAGTATAAATGCAGCGAAGAGAATGGCTGTTAACTTTGTGCGATTAAGGTTAGGAAGAGGCAGAAGCAGCCGACGAGGGAGCAATTTCATGCCCTAAGGCACCATCTTTTCTGCCTGATACGCAGAACCGGGAATGTGAAATAGCCCCTCCATATTTCGATTGTAGAGAGCTTCTGGGTATTTTCACTTTACAGGCTGCCAACAGTTCAACCGGAGCTCAATATTTATATTGGAGCTGTATGATGAAATTTTATTATAGTTAGTTAACTTCTCTTATTTCCAAGTTATCGAATGTCCATTCCGCTCGACCATCATCGTAAGTTCCGACAAGGAAGTAAATACCCGATGGCCCAAGATCTGAAAGGGGAACATCGAAGATTAGCTCGCCATTAGCATATGCAATCACACGCGATCCTGTGTCAATAAGTCGAATTTCATTCGTGCCACTGCGGAGGGATCGGACGCTCGACCAAGCCATGATGTCGTACCATTCCCCCTCAAAAAACAATCCCAACGTGGCAAATCCGTCAGCTGAGATCAGAAACTCCGCGTAGTTATCCTCATCAAAATATCGGAAATCAATCCCTGCGTACGAATCCACTGCCCCATCGACAAATGTTATTTCTACATTCATCTCAAACGGTTTATTAAAGTTTTCTAAATCTGGGTGACCAGTTGAAGTTTCAAAATTCGGAGCATAGGAAGTTAATACGAGTTCGCCATTGGCGACATAGATTGAGTAATCCTTGCCTTCTTCAAGGTACCATTCCCCGTCCCCGGCATCAAAGTTGTCCTCAAGTAATGTTGCAGGAAGGGGCGTGGCGGTTGAAAGTGGCTGAGGAGTTGCGGTAACAACAGTTATCTCAGACACAATTTTTGTGACCTCCACCGTCTCAATTATGGTTTCTGGGGTCGGAATTAGAGCGCACGAAAGTGACGCGATTAGCATGAATAAAATCGGAACATATTTTTTCCCCATTACAAATCTCCGTCCTTAAGAATTCTATTGCCATGCCTTACATTGTTGAAAGTCAAGATTAATGAGAAGGCGGGTTTCAGATGTTAATAGTACTGCAGTATCCAACATATTTCGAAGATATTTCTTTTATATCCCCCAAATAGAGTATTGAATGATGCATGAAGTTGATTTATTTAATTGGAGGACATGCATAATGCATGCTTCTTCGAATGAATTCTGCCGCCCAACCCGATCAGATCATCAACACTTGCAGGTTTGAGAGTACCCACTTTTAATAAGTTATGCCATAAATGGAGGATAAAAGTGCCATCAAATCGTAAGAGAGTGCACTCATAGTGCACTGTGAAATGTTCAAGAATAGTTGCAGATCTCAAAACATTTTTGGTAATTGTGGAAACCTAAGACAGCCCCGATTTCTTCAGAAATCTCCACGAAGGAAAATAATCCCCACCATCCAAGCAAAATCGTTTTGCCTGAAAAATCCCCAAAAAATGAGTCGACGCAATTCTTGCAAAGGTATCGATTGACTTCCCTCTGGAACTGAGTGAGAAATACGCCGATCGTAATGGAGAATTCAGCATTTATTGTCTGAACCTTCGCGCCACAGAATTCGCGATCCGAATAATGATCCAAAGTTACATGATGATCTGATGTAGGAATCAAGTTGCCTCCTACACTTGTGAGTAGGACCAAATCAATTCATATTCCTTATCGAAAGCGACGAAGGTAATTGAAGTTAATTTTGAGCGATGAGCACTTATAAAATGCAAAATTAATCTAAACGCGAGGGATTTCGTCATCTAAGCCGCATCTGTGGAAAACGACAAGCAAAGAAACCGCTCCATATTTCGATTGGAGATTGGTCAACGAAACTTTCACTTTACAGGCTGCCTACAGTTCGTTATGAAGTCGTCAAAATTGTTGGAGTTTAATTGCTCAAAAGCCTCCGATCATAATTGCCAGTTCCATGCCCTTATCCTCCCTGCACCCAAGCTCCCTTGCTCCCTGGTTCCCACGCTCCCTTGCACCCTAACCCCTATGCTTCTGCTTTACTTCCTTCGCATAGCCATACAAAGATCGCAAAAAATACTCCAGTAAGGAAATTATGGGCTCTTTAAGACCTTAACAAGTTGCACCAATAAGCAACAAGTTATATTGTTGTGCTTGTATTGGGGACCACTGTGGCCCTTCATCCTACCAACCCCATGCGCGAATAACAAAACGAGGTCAAGACGGTCGAGGAAGTAGCCGAATATCTGCGCATTCTCATGTCCTCTTTCCTGCGCGATTGCTCAAGAAGCTCGTACTCCTTGCCAATAGGTGGGAAGACATTTGCGCTTCCACAGGAATTCCATCGATCGATGGCTGAGTCAGCATTATTCAACGACAGGTACAAGAAAGAGATCGAAATCGCATATGGCCTCTGAATTGGAGCTTGGAAATTGAGTCGAATACCAAAATTATGTCAGTCCACGAAGAATTCAGAGTTATTCATTGTATTGAGGTTTCATGAACACGACCAATGAGCAAATAGGAAGCGAGCTGAGTCTTTTCTCCGACCCAGCGTTCTCGAATCCCGGAAATGGACATTTAAAGTACTGCAAGATTTGGATTGATAATGGATCGACAAAAACACAAACCAATGAGGAATTCTTA
>JADFRQ010000066.1 GCA_022561215.1 Chloroflexota bacterium
TTTCATCCCCTGCACTTTCTCGATAAGAGCATCTAGCTCCTCGATTTTCTTTTGCGCCATGATCCTCCACCGTGCAGAAGGCGGTTCGGTCTCGAAGAAACCGCTGACTAACGTCCCAATTTCGGACAACGTAAATCCGGCCTTCTTTGCCACGTGGATAACCCCCAGCCGATCGAGAGCCTCGGCCGTATAGCGCCGTTTCCCGCCAACACGTTGCGCCAGCGGCAGGAGGCCGATACTCTCATAATAACGCAGCGTGGAGGGTTGCACTCCGGCTTCATTTGCTACTTCACCGATCGTCAGCTGTTCCATAGAAATCAGCTCCAAGCCCTGGACTTAAAGTACGCTTTAGGTAGTAGGATGCCACGATAATCTTCTCAAGAAAGGAAAGTTGCATGAAACAGTCGTCAAATTACATCCCCCTCGCCTGCGTAAGAGTAGGTGGAATTTTCACCCCGGATAGGTGTTCTTGCGATTTTTTCTCTATTGTTGCATTTTTAGAAGATATTCCAGCGCCATCTTGAAGCTTTGCGCCGGAGATGCGCTTGCTTAACTCGCGGCGGGAATCCATTTGGAAATTGTGGCTGCTCAACAAATCAACCAATTTCAACGGGTTAAAATTGATCCGGTTCCAAAGAGATTTATCGCGAGCGTTCGCCCGTTTTATCCAGCTATATTTTCCCGCTCATCTTGTGACGAAAACCACGGGATCTTCGAGGCAATGATTAAGGAGCCGATGCACTCGTGAATCGAAGGATGATGGCGTAGTCCTTAACCATAAGATTACGGATGATCAGGTTTCCACTTTCCCTCTCGGTGATTAGTTCTTGCTCGAAGCCTTCGAGCACGTCTATGCCTATCACTTTGGAGGCCGATAGTCCCGGAAAGGTAAGTGTGGATCCTACTCCGCGGTCGTCGTCAACTGCCACTCCATTCGTCCACAGGGCAAACAACCTGTCCCCATTGGGCAGAGTGAACGCGTAGCTCATGATATTTGTGGCTGTACTCTCGATTTCCACAGCGAGACTGCCAGGGTTGGCCCCCGCCATGACGGTACTCAGATTACGCACACGCGGGTATATCCAACGCGTATTGCTAAAAACACTTACTCCTGACGAGCCATCTAATCCCAGTTGCATAACGATCACTCGAGTGAAGTACTTGGCTCCCTCTGTCTGAGTATGGCTTCCCCAGGGTTGCCCATCTATAGGCTTATTCGGGTTATCTACATTCCACCACGTCAAGTCTGTTCCCCAGTATTCTCCCTCGAATCCCTGAGCGGAAGCCGTCTGTTTGATTTCTTCAACAATTGAAGGGTAATCGTAATAGTAGCTGCCGAAAAAATCGATGTCGGGGGCCGCATCATAAAAAGGGTGCGTTTTAATCACATCAAAGTCCTGGATAACCTCAGAAGCAAGGACAGTGAAAAGCCAGTCGCGGCCGAAATACAGAACAACCGGAGCCAAGACAACCTTGGCCTGGGGGTCTTCCTCGCGAATCACGGGAATTACTCGCCTTGCGAGATTTATATAGTCATGTGCTCTAATACATTTGATTCCCCCATCGCCACAGGAACCTGGTTCGCCCCAAATCGCGTAGTACTGCACGCGACCCTTAAAGTGATTTACGGTAAAACGTACGAAGTCCAGGTAGCCCTGGATTTGCTCCTCAGTCTGAAATCGTGGTGTGGATAGCTGCTCGCCGCTGGCGTAACCGTCTTTATCCCAAAAGTAGAGGTCGATGTTCACGGCGATACCCTGCTTTATTAAGTCATCAATCAGTCGGTCGACGGGTGCGGATATATTAAATTCAGACCCGGCGCTCCAATTAATGGGGGGCTCGACCTCGTGCACCGACATATCGAAACGCTTTACGCCCAACGTGGTAATTTCTTCCAAGAGATGCTCCGCGGCTTCATTATCGAGTTCCCACAACTGATCAAAGTTTAGACTTATTCGGTTATCGGCCAGTTCTCCAGATGGCTTGGTCTGGAGCCGGTACTTCACGAGGGCATTGCCTTCTTGGAGAGTCATTATCCTGCGGGTCCCCTGAGTAGGTCGTGAGAACTCAGTAGTGCTGCCCTCAGGGTCGGTGGCGTTCGCGGTTAGGTGAGCGCCGCTGAAGGCACCCCCTTTTCTGAAGGTAAAGGTACCGCTGCCATCGGCCATCGTCCGGCCTTCGTAAATTGCTCCTTCATCGTCGCTGTCAGAGAAGATTTCCACGATGCAGTTCGCGCAGGCCAGGCCTGTCAGGTTGCCGGCCTGCAGGTCGAAATCCAAGATGATTGGGATGACCCGTCTGGGATCGCCTGCGCCATCCACATCTATGCCCGGTCTTCGGTTTTCTGCGTGACTGTCCGGTCCGCGGTTGTCGTGGATGCTGTTCTGCGTGACGGTGTTGTAAGGAGTATTCGCCCAAAACGTGATGCCCCCACGATTGAAGGCAATGACATTGTCGGGGCCGATCACGTTGCGGCTGGTCTGGTCAACAAGAACACCGAAATTGTTACCCAGATGGATCTCACCGCTGGCGTTCGTACCGATGAAGTTAGCTGTGACGGTATTGTGGCCCTCGGCAACGCAGCAAAGGTAAATCCCCGCCGACTGGTTGCCAACCAATAATATTGTCTGTGATCAAGTTAAAGGTAGCGCCGGGGGCATGGATGCCATCGCGCTTATGCCCCCATGATTCGGTTCCATCCAGGCGTATGCCGATGTAGTTACCCATAATGGTGTTGTAAGATGTGCCCTCATCCCACATCGCGATGCCGAAGTCGCCATTCCCGCTGATCAGGTTGCCTTGACCCAGAGGACCGGCCCCGATCCCCCGGTCGCCGCCGATGATGTTGTAACTTGCACCATGTTCCAGGCCAATCCCCACCAAGGAAAAACCAACGATCTGCAAACCGCGAATGGTGTTGCTGTTCGATAAGACGTGCAGGCCAAATTGGAGCGCAGCGAAGGTACTCTTGCCTCCCTCCAGGATCACCCCGGCGTTGCTGGCGTCGATCGTTAAACTGCCTTTTCTGAGTTCCGGCAGACTGCTCTGCAGGGTGATGGTCGTGGGGCTGGTGGGAGGAAACACCGCCGGATCGAAGGTGATGATGTCGCCAGGCTCTGCATCCGCGAGCGCCTGACGCAGGGTTCCAGGGCCGAGGTCGTCGGCGCTGTTAACGACAATGGTCTTTCCTTGCGCTATAGGCGTTGGTGTAGGCGGCCAAAATATTTGCGTGAGCGAGATCGGTGTAGGGGCAAGCGGTGTGGTGGTGGGAGAGATCGGTGTTGGCGCAATCGGTGTTGGGGCAATCGATGTCGCGGTGGGAGACGGACTTGATGCACAAGCGCTCACGACCATGGAAAGAACGCTACCAAGAATTATTGGCGCAATAGCTGTTTTCATTATTTCTCATCCTCTAGCGGGCGAACGATTTGGGCATGAGGCGCATACGGATTGTCCAATTCACCAAATAAGACGAAGCATGATTCATAATCGCGACCGACCGCAATTGGAGCCCGATCACCTTATCGGCCCGATCATCGCCTCGGCACCGTTCGCCCCTTATGCTGCACACATCACGTTTGCTCATTATATCTTTGCTTCGACCCACATGATGTAAATGAACACCAGGAATGCTTGAAAACCAACGACCAGCCAGAGTTTGGCACGGAAACTCGCCTTTACTGTCTTGTGGCGAAAGAGTGACCGCCCAAGAAAAGCCCCCAGTGACCCTCCCGCAAACGAAAGTGCCAGCAGCACCTTCTCAGGCACACGCGTTCGACCTGAGCCGGCAATGGCTTTGTCGAATCCGTAGGTGAGAAATGTTACCAGAGTGATGCCAAACAGCCATGCCAGGATAATTTCAACCGAGAAGGTCCACCAGATGATCGCTGCCAGTATTATGGCTATACTGAAGGTTATCGCAGCAAAACGTCTGACTGGCCTCATCTCAACACCACCATCCTCTTCCATCCGGCTTCATGCGTTGGATCATTCCAAAGCACCTTCTAAGTATGTACCCGGTACACGGGAAGCTCTTGAGTGTGGCTTACTATGCCAAGTACTGGCTTTGCGGATCGAAACCATACCGTTCTTTCCAAGAGCAGCACATCCGACCCTGCACGTGGATAGGTGAGCTCGATTTAATTCGGCGCATCACACGTATTGGGGGTTACCTGGTAATCGAAACGCCCAGCCTGGGTGAAGAGGTAACTCGTGTCCGGCTAGGTGCCAAAGCTGCCGTTGAAATATGTGTCAAACACGACGCGGAAAGTGTTCACAGGGGTGATGGTATTGTAGAAAAGCGATCGCGACCCTGGAGTGTAGATAGCATCCAGGATTTTAACGGCGTTCGGCAGCCCTCCCCATGGCGTCCCGTGGTCCCCCGCGAGGACAATGATCGGTGGCGTTTTGGAAGCTGAGATAAGTTGGGGAATGATCTCAAGCATCCTCTTATTGATGTAGGTCACCCCGGCGGTGTATCCGCGCTTAAAATCCTCCTCCGTATAGATATTGCCGGCATCGACGTCGTACGGTATGTCGATCTTCTCCCCGTCAGGCCCGAATACAAATGGGGTATGGGGAATCATCAGATGAACGAAAACAAATTTCGGTCCTGAGATGGACGGCACTTGCGGAAGCTGCTTGAGCGCATACAGAGTATCCTCATAATTGGCGTAGTTTGAGAGTTGACGAATTTCAGCGAGTTTCACGTCGAGATATACCCTCGCTACTGTCGTTCGTAGGAGCAGGTACTCAAAAGGAGACAGTAAACCGCTGCCGCTTGACCTGTAGACGATCGCCGCGTCGTCCCACACAAAGCGCTCCCACGGATTATTGAACACGATCGTCTTGTATCCCAGCCCTTCCAATTGCTGACGAACCACACTCTGTTTCAGGTAAGGCAAGAGCCATGCTGGATCTTGATCGGCTGCAACGCCCGGCTTGAGGTCCTGGATGTATTGCATATTGAACATCGATGCGAGCGAGTGGGCTGTCCTGGTGTAGTTGCTCTGCGCGCATTCGGCGACGAAGAAACCCATCAGCCGCAGGTCTTCAAGGAATGCAGCGTTATCAAGCCTGAATTCCTTTTCGAGGACATCTGAACGAGTATAGCCATCCAGCAAAATGTAGTAGATGTCAGGCGGGATTGAGGTCTCTGTCCAGGATATTAATGGCGTGACAGAGGCGACCGTCGAAGCCGGCGGAGGAGTTAAATTGCTGAGCGTGAAGGCGCCGATCTGGATGAGCGGCAAGAAAATCAGGATGCCGGAGAAGATGTTCAGGGCTATTGTCAGATCTGGAATGACCCGAGGCCTTTTGATCAGCCAAAGCGCCGCGCCAATGGCAAGCCCTGTCCAGACCACGAGCAGATAACGGTGGCGGCCGAGTACCAATCCACTTACATTGACTGCCTTCAAGGGGACGTAGAGGTGACCATACAGGAAGAACCAAACCAGCAGCAAGCTGGTCAGCAGCCCCGCGAGCCGCCAATTCTTGCCAAGGCTCCGCAGTCCGACAATAATCATCGCCATGATGGAAAAAGAGATAACGAGGGACTTAAGCGCATCGCGCGCGTAGATCTGGCCGATATTAATTGCTAGAAGACCCAGGATCGGATAGGCGGCAAGGAAGAAAGTATGCAGCGGAAAGCTGCGGAACAGATCCTTGATTGCGGCACGTATACGGCGTCCGCGCGTTTGCGATGCCTCAGCTTGCGGCAAAAGGTTTTCAGGGCGTGCTGTCAAGATCGGTCCCATCCTGGCATGGGCTTTACTCCGATTATCTTCATCCACTCATCTTCTTCAACCTATACCTCCCCTCGACTAGTAATCGGCGATTTTGGTTTCCCGGAGATGAAAGTACACATCGTCCCTTTCCGAAAGCCGGGGGCATTGAATCAAGAACATGATGTCCTTCTGAACGATCCCTTCGCTCGTGAGCATCATGCCTGCTAATTTAGCCGGCGAAGTTGGCTGACCGCATGACGGCGCAGCCCGATAGCCGCCTATTCTTATCGGCAGAGTCTGCCGAGGTCAATCTCCTACGTTGACCCGCCCTCCAGAATAGCCGACGGCGAGTCCCCGATCGAGGGGTTAGGCATGCTCTCGAACCTCCGATGCTATACGGATAATCGCCTCAAGGGATTCGGATATATCCTCTTCGGTGGTAGACCACGAAGATACGCTGATCCTCATCGCCACTTGGCCCTGCCATTCCGTCCCGCCGCACCAGCAGGTGCCATCGCTCTGGACTCCTGCCACGACCCGGCGTGTTATCTTCGGGCTTCCGAATGTCACCAGCACCTGATTAAGCGACACTTCATTGAGTACCTCATAGCCGGCATCCTGCAAGCCTTTAGCCATGCGAAGGGCATGGTCACAGCTCCGGCGAACAAGGTCTGCCAGGCCCGATCGACCCAACGAGCGCAGAGCAGCCCAAATCTCCACCGCGCGCGCCCTCCTTGACATTTCCGGGACGTAAAGATTCGGGTCGCGAGTTTCACCTTCGATCAAATAGGCTGCACTCGTCGACATCGCCGCGTTTAGATGTGCGGGATCGCGAACGAAAACAATCCCACTGTCGTAAGGGACATTAAGCCATTTATGGCAATCCGTCGCCCAAGAGTCAGCGAGATCATAACCCGCCACAAGGTCAGATTTCTCTGGGGAGGCCGCGGCCCAAAGGCGCCATCAACATGCACCCAGGCTCCAGTTTGTTTCGCTCGATTACAAATTTCCTCAGCCGGATCAAACGCACCCGTATTCACATTTCCGGCTTGAATACAAATTATGCTGGGCCCGCGAGTGTGGGGTATTTTGTCCGCGATCATTCTTCCCTGGCCATCGACAGGGACTCTCAGAACCCTCTCCCCGCCCAGACCGAGCAACCTCAGTGCTTTCAGCAGGCTTACATGAACCTCGTCCCCGACTATCACCGTGATGGGGGGCGCGCCAAACAGGCCGTCTGCTTCAACGTCCCAACCTACTCTTTCGAGAATCGCATGACGAGCGGCCGCCAGGCCGGTGAAGTTGGCCATAGTCGCTCCCGTGACGAACCCGACTTGCGTCTGCGGGGGCATTCCAAAGATCGAGACCAGCCACTCTCGGCAAACCTTTTCCAGGGCGGCCGCAACGGGTGATGCAACCTCCAGCACCGCGTTTTGATCCCAGGCCGCAGCCAGGAAACTCGCCGCAAGTGAGGCGGGTAGACTCCCACCGACTACAAATCCAAAGTACCTTCCGCCGGCGCTTGCAACCGTCGCAGGCGAGCCAAATTCGTCTAGCTCAGCAAGCACCTTTGAAGGATCAAGCGGATGCTCGGGCAGTGGCCGGAAGAATGAGCTGAGCTGCTTACCGGCCTCCTGCGTAGGGGCGACACGCCTGTTCTTCAAACTTTTCAGATAGTTCGCAGATCTCTTTGCTGCATCAACAAGCAGTTCTTCCACGGCTCGATTCCTCCAAAAGATTCAATCTTCATGTTTTATTTCCCACAGGGCCAGGATGATAGTCTAACCACTGGTGTTACCTGAGGGCTTTCGCTCCCTATTTGGTCGTTCATAGGATGCTAATTGCGTAGGCGACCTTTGGTTGCCATGATCAGCCAAGTTATCCGACGTCACGATTCCAACTCATCGGTAGGCAGCAAACCTGGCTGTTGCGCTGCTTGTCGGAGATTTTTCGCCTATTGATATCCGTGACTTCATAGCCTAGCTTTTCGTACAGCTTCCGGGCAGCCGCATTGTACCCAAACACATGCAAACCAATCGTACGGATGCCGGTCTGGCTTGCACCTTTCTCGAGAAGCGTCAATGCCTCGAAGCCAATCCCGCGCCGCCGGAATGACTGCTCGACGAAGACATCATATATAAACCAGGCGGCTTCGGTCGATCGTTGTTCGAGAGCGAGCCACAGATTGCCGACTGAATGACCGTCAAGCTCGATCATGTAGAGGTGTTGATTTGGAGTGCTCAGTCCATGTGAGAGAAGCTTCTCATGCACCTGCCGTGAATTCGCGACGGCTTCATTCGGGTCCCAGCTGCCTGCTCGGACTTTGTCTTCGGCGAAGTCCATAATACTGCGCGCCAGGAAATCTCCAAAATCAGCTTCTGACATTTTGCGAAGGTTGATCAATGTCCGTTCATAATTATCGATTTTCGCCGCGAGGCTGAGGCCGCAAGACTTCTTTTCGGTTGCTGTGGAATACCATGCCAACAAACTTTACCGTATTCATTCCAATTATCCTGAAGAGCAGGATAGCCCTCCGTTCGAACCAGGGGTAATTGGCTTCATATGAGGGATAAATGTATTCGCCTTCTAGCCTTCGAAACGTCCTAGAAGTGCGTAGATTGCATCTGCGCCAAAACCGATCGCTTCGACCGGAATACGTTCATCCGCAGCATGGATCGTTTGTGTGAAATTGAAGTCTTCCGGGAGTGCCATTGGTAGAAATCCGTATGTCTGTATTCCCAATCGGGAGTAGAAACGAGCGTCGGTGACTCCACTCAATAAGAACGGGACTGCTATGCCCTGCGGGTCGGCCTGATGCAAAATGCCCGCCAATAATTCATACAAACCCATGTCTGGTTCAGCTGGCCCCGGTTCGTGGCCCAAAACTTCGATGTCTATATCAGCACCAACGATTTGCTTCAGCTCTGCCATCATGTCATCGGGGTGATAACCGGGAAGCAGACGTCCATCCAACTCTACTGATACCTCGCTCGGGATAACATTGAGTTTTGAACTTCCATGCAGAATGGTTGGACTAACCGTATTGTGTAAGAGCGGGTCAAAGATGCGACCCCGTTCGCCCAGAATAGTGAGAACAAGGTCGGCCAGCCGCGGGTTTGCCAATTGAGCGAAGATCAGGCCCTTCAGCCCCCCCATTGCCGAAGCTATCGACTTCAGCATAAGGCGAGCGACGGGCGTGACATGCACGGGGAGACGACGCCTATCCAATCTCTGAAGAAGCCTGGACAGCTTTGCCATCGCGCCGCCGCGAACAGGCAGAGATCCATGTCCTCCTCGGCCGCGCAATGTTGCCTTCATCCAGCATATCTGTTTCTCGGCGATCATGATTGGATAAAACCGCCGCTTGCCAACATAAAATGTGAATCCGCCGAACTCGCCAATTGCATAACGGATCCCGTCAAATAAGTCCGCATGGTTCTCTACCAGATACTTGGAGCCATAGCCACCACCTGCTTCCTCGTCGCTCACAACCGCGAGGACTACGTCACCGGGCAGCTTTAAGTGCTCCGATTTCGCGCGCAGGAAAGCGGCCAGCAGCATGGCCACGCCACCTTTCATGTCCAGGGCCCCGCGTCCCCACACAAAGCCATCCTTCACCTTTCCTTCGAACGGAGGATGTTGCCATTGTTGCTTCTCGGTCGTCACGACGTCCACGTGTCCATATAGCAGTAGAGGGGAGGCGCTGCCCTGACCGGGCAAACGTGCAATCAAATTCGGGCGCTCTGGAATTTTCCCCAGAATGGAGGTTTCAATACCAGCATCGATCAGCAGACCATTAATGAAGGAGATACATTCGGCCTCGTTGCCGGGCGGATTTGTGGTATCGAACTGAATAAGGCGTCGTAGCAACTCTTCCGGATGTTGATAGACGGATGAGGGGTTGTTTCTCAGTTCCAAGGCAGGTTCCTTTGGCCTTCAGCCGGATTCGCAAACAGCGTTAAGCTATTGCGTTCGCCGGTTAACGTCCTCGAGGCTCATGGGGGCTGTCCCAACAGGACGCTAATCATTCGCAAAATGGTAAATAATCTGGCATTTTCTAATTCGTTTTCAAGTGTTCCATGTGTACGGTCAACCGGCAACGTGCTTCAGCACGCGTGACCAATACGACTTGTATCTGAATGAATTACAGAGTTTTCAGTACCTTAATAGACAACCCTTGAGGGTTCACCAAAACTGAAGGGGCACGCTCCTCACCTACGAATACTTGCTGATGGCCACTTCGTCGTCGCCAGACAAAGAACCGCCAAGCAGCTTTAGCTGCCATATTCTTTAAGCGGATCCCATCGGCCATTGTGAGGTAGTGCTCGGAGGATCACTCCTGATTAAGAAAGCGGACCCTATGTCTTCGAAAAGTGCGTTGCCTGGCCGATAACCATGTATCTCAGCCTTCGAAGACTGCAATCGCCCGTACGGGTGAACCGGTCCCTCCACGGATCTTAAGGGGTAGACCAATAAAGCGAAAACGCCCGCGCCCGATAAGACGGTGAAAATTGATCATGTTTTTATAATGTGTAAATCCCAGCTCCCCACAAATACGATGAACTTCCTTATTGGAAACGTCGACCACACCTGGCGACATCATTTCTATGCCAAAGGCCGCGATCTTCTGCCGGCCGAGCCAGGTTCCTGTCTCCGTACTAACCCCAGCTCCATTAGGCCATTCGTTTGTCCCATATGTGCGTCGATAATGATCCGTATGCAACAATACCGTATCCCCGCGCATAACTTCAAGATTCGCTATGGAGAGCGCACGTTCTAAATCAGCCGGCTCAATCAAATCCAGCAGGCCTTTATGTGCCAGGTACAGACAGATGCCCTCTGCATAGAACATCGACAGAGGCATAGTGTCGATGAACTATTCTCGGTATTGACGCGCCATATGGCTGAAGGCATCGACAAGTGTCCCGGTATGTTCGCCCAATTCCAGGAGGTTCACCCCAGGTGAAACAACTTTACTAACGTCAATGCCATCCCATTCTTCATGCGAGGCATGCACAGTGATTTTTACCTCCGGAAGACCCGGAAAAAACAGGCATTCCCGTGAAGATTTCTTGACTCAAATCGATTATTTCATTCATGCTTTTGGCCCATTAAATTGTGAGTAGAGATATGGGGATGTTCTAATTGTAGCAGCGCAGGTTTTCTTCATCACCATTGCGAACTTTGCAGCAGCCCCATTTTATTTGGACCACTGTTTATTGTATTTCCGTTTATGTCATCTCATCTCGATCAAGCAGGTTTTATTTGGCAATGCAACGATCTCAAGCGAAACGGCTTGTATTCACCATCGACCTCTACTCGCATTAGACAATCGATCATTGGAGCAAGGAAACGCAAAAGTCCTTTCAGCTGGTGGTCCAGCGTGAATTTAACGGCGGTTGACCCAGCCATTTGCTTGAATTCATAAGTCCGAGTTTTTGGTCTAACCGGAGCAGTTTTGACCTGGATGACCACCCGTTCGCCGGCGCGCGATTGCTTAATCTCATAAATTCCATTCATCCGCCATCCCCGCGGACCTTTGAGGCCTTGCTTGAAGTAGGTTCCAACACCCAGCGAGGCATCTGTCACGTTCTCAACATCCAGGTGAGACTTCCGCCAAAGAGGATTATTCTCGCCGTTCTGAACGAACTCAAAGTCATGCGCCATCGGTCGATTGATCGTAACATCGTATTCCACATGAGCCATCTCTTATCTCCATAGCTGGCTGCATTATGCCTAGGCTCTGCGTCCTTTCAGCTAATATTTTCCGCCGGGCCCGGACTACGCCGGGAGATACTGACCCCGAGACCGGGTCACCTACAACCCTATTCTTAACCGGAATGCTGCTCGCTGTAGCCGGACCTTCCCCACCAACCGACTATAATTTTTTTACTCTTTTATCAACCATGTGCCAGTAGGCCAGCTTTTCCTTGTTCATCGCGCGACGGTAATGGATAGCAACTTCGTCAAACTGCAAGTGTAGTTCATCCGCTATATCAAAGGGACCTTGCTCGGGGCGTTGTGACTCAACGACATGCTGGTCTTGACCAAAAATGACCTCTTCAAATCCTTGCAAAACACTGTCGGGTTCGTCCAGATCATAGTTTCGTCCAATAATACAGTAGCCGCGACATTTGTCTTTCGAGATAGGCTGGGAAACAAAGAAGTAAACCATACCCTTCTCGCCCCCCCAACCCAGGCGAAGGACGATGGTATAAGGCAGATGAAGTTCGTAGCGGCTGCGCCTTTCGGGCTGCACAGTCTCCTCATTGCCGAATATAGGGAACTTTTCGGTATTTGCAGCTTCAGGGCGCACAATGTCATAGTGCAATACATGTCCTTTGGTTTCAACTTTATAGTCTGGAACAAAGGGGCTTTCGGGGTCGCCTAGCAGGCCAGGGTGTATCCAGGGAAAGTGACCGAAGTCGGTAAAGTTCTCGACCTGCCTGGAGGCATCACTCCGCCCTATATGGAAACGCGAAGTCCCATCTCAATGAACTCGATCTCCAATGTGGATGTGGTGCTTTTCCAGGTCCCAACGAGGTCCTCTACTCTGCTTGCCAAACTGGGTCCTTTGGCCGCGCATCCAGCTAAAAGAAATAGCGCAGCGACAATCGATCTTTTGGTTAACATATTCAAACCACCCTGCCTCCCTCGGCATTAGATCCGTCTAACAACCTCCGGCTGAGCGGATGCGGATCACGGATGCCTAAGCGTCCCAGCGCTTCAAATGGCCGAACCCTCATTCTCGACCATACCTTGTCAATCGAAACTTGCATTACCCGTCTGATCCCTCTTTTAGACAACTCACTCCATTACTTGTCTCGATTTAGATCCGGGTCGACTCCCGAACTGCCTTTCGGATGCGAAATCCATGGAAACGCATCGTACTCGATGGCTTGGAGCACTCGGTCATGGATGATTAGTAACTACTTTAATAGTCTTCGAGAAAACGCTGTCGTTGCTCGCTCACAGGTACACCTTCCCAGGGCATGGGTACACCTCCTCATGAAGAAAGTGTTACCCATGTCTTAATACTATGTGTTACCTATGTTGTGAGAATTATTTGTAACTTATGTCCCGGTTCGGTTCCCCTTCACCCGCGGGAGATCCATCCAGCCGGCTAGACTTCGCTCCACACAACCTCGAAAAGTGGCATTGGCCGGTCGAAACCTTTGGGCTCGAATTCACCCCGATCAAGAAACGGTATCTTTTTTCCAATGGAAATATCTCTGACGACCTGCGCCACAAGAATGCTAGCGGGCTTGGCGTGGGCGCACAGTCGAGCGGCGAGATTAACAGATGCCCCATATAGTTGGTTATCGTTGCGAACGGGTTCTCCAGCGTTGATCCCAATCCGAAGGTTCATAACAGCCGTGGGGTTTTCTTCATTGTGTCTAGCCATCTTCTTTTGGATATCCATGGCACACTCTACAGCGCTGACTGCGGAAGTGAAGGATGTCATGAAACCGTCACCCGTGTGTTTGATTTCCCTGCCCGAATGCGCCCGTAGCGCGTCACGTGTTAATGCATTGTGTAGGCGGAGCAACTCCATCGACTTATCATCCCCGAGGGCACTGATCATTTGGGTGGAACCTTCGAGATCAGTAAACATGATGGCCCGAAACGCGGAACCCACGGTTACCTCCCCGGAGGCGGGAGAAGGATCTTCGAGTCGGCCTAAGAAGGCCTCTACCAGATCCGGGTCGACCTCAATGATTTCATTGTAGACGTTCCCATGTGCCTCATCATGTGCTTTGCGAACGGCGCTCATATTCGGTGCATCTACTAGGCAGAACACTGCACCCCTCTCGTCATCGAACCAATACGTTATGAAGTTGACGCCATATTTGTCTTGAACCTTTATGTCGGCCATGTGCTCATCTGCGACTTGCTGGCGTGTAACGCCCTCAACTTGATGTCGATCCATGTAAATCGGCATGTCTCACGCTATCCTTTTCTAGGTTCCCTTCGATGATCCGAGGAATAGTGCCATCGTATTCCTGACGAATGCGAGATGTCAAATCCTCATGAGTTTCGCGGCGGCCTAACGGCTGCCAGCTGGGCGGCCGGGCGTCGCTCCATCACATCCTATACTGAGAGCCCGCATTCCGATTCTTTCTTGCTTCTGCCGCAGCAGCCCTTGTCCGATCCCGCGAGGAGTTAGGCAGAGCCAGCCCCTCCTACAATCAATTCATCATTGACATCGAGCATAGTACGCCAAATGGCCTTCCAGCTACCGTCCACGAATGAGAACATCCAAAGATCGCGACCTGAAGAATGATAGCGTTTCTCATCTCTGACATAGACCATGTCAAAAGAGTAGGATACGACTGCCGAGGATCCGACTACGTGAATAGTAGGTTCGCCTGTGTCAAATGAATCTACCGTTGTAGTCCGAACCATATCCTCAAATCCCTCAAGGACTGCATCGGCGCCGGCTGCGGTGGCGCTGAAGCCGGGCGATGCCATGGCCATTTCCGGATGGAAGTATTCCTTCAAATCGTCGAGGCGGCCATCCAACCAAGATTGATTGAGAGCAGCCATTGTCTCTACTAGCTCCTGCGTCGGATCACGGGTCGCACTCAACTATGGTCACCTCATCCGATCTAGTGGGTCTGCCTAACGGCCTCGAGCTGCGCCGCCGGGGTGAAGATTACTCATTTCCTGTTGCGCGTGCAGAATTCTTAAGCAACGTTAGTTGCCCAACTTATGGTTGCTGCAGCCATTCGGTGGCCCCGGCATAAAGTCGCCGAAATTTCTGCCAGAATCCCCAGTCCGTCCCAGCGAGGGGGTAGGCAGAATGCTTACATTCGTGGCCACGTATTCTTTATGTGCGCCATAATTGCATTCAATCTTACCTGAATTTCATTGGGGATTAGGTACTTCTCCTCGATAGACCGTATGGCAAGTGCCAAATCGCCCAGCCACTCTGATCCTGTAGTGTAAAAAATCTCGTTGACTTGATCAAGCTTTTGCGCGGCTTCGGGAAGACTCGAATCGGCAAGCATCTGTGCAGTCGCGACAATATATAAATACAGATCATTTGGCGAGCTAAATTCAATGGTTTTATTCATTCTGCCTGACGGCTGCTAGGCTGAGGCCGTGGAACTTCGTCCCACTTCCGGGGGCTATCCCAAAAGGCCAATACTTTCGATTGTAGGATAGAAATCCGAATTCTTTCAATTAGCCGCGGTCCGATCACAGGTGTAAGGGCGATGCGAACTAAAGTTCGGGCCAGTCGCCCCTCCGTCTGGTTTTTGATAAGACGCATTACAAATCGCTCTTTTGGGACAGCCCCCAAACATGCAGGCCTAGCCGGCTTGTCGTTCGCCCCAGCAAGGGGTTAGGCTGCGGCATTATCCGCGGACATGTTTGACTTTGCGGATCGCCTGCCTACCACCGTCGAACGCGGCGTTCTCAACGCCCCAGCTCCAATGAGTGTCAGGCCGGATCACCAAGACTGCACGGCCGGGGTGAAGATTACTCATTTTCCGTTGCGCGTGCGGAATTCTTAAACAACGTTAGTTGCCCAACTTCTAGTTGCCTAACTTATAGATTCCGCAACCATTCGTTGGCCCCGACATAAAGTCGCCGGAATTTCTGCAATGCAACACGGTTCGCACGTTATCGCAGCGAAAGCTTGATTGCCCGCATCCCCGGTCCGTTCTGGCGAGTTGTTAGCCGCCATTACGGTACAGTCCAAGGACATGGGTTACAATCGGCGTGAAGTCTCCCTATCCCGAGTCACAGTTACCTGTGAATTCTCAGCTGGACATAAGCCGCATATATCCGCCA
>JADFRQ010000067.1 GCA_022561215.1 Chloroflexota bacterium
ATCCAAAAATGGTGGACGATCTCGCGCAAGCGGCTGTGCTTCCCGTAACCGGTGTCCTGCTCCCCGATGGCGGCAGTGAAGCGCTTAATCCATCCGCCTGGCTGGCCAAGCTCCAGCCCCTCGTCGCTGTGATCTCGGTCGAGGCGGGAAACCGTCGCGGCCTGCCTTCCGCCGAAGTTTTGCGAGCGCTCGAGGGGACAAATATCCTGCGCACAGATGTGCATGGTTGGATCGAGTTTATTACGGACGGGGAGCAGCTGTGGGTGGAGGTAGAGAGGGTGCCTTAAATGACAGGCGGGGAAATCACTGCCGATAATCATGAGGCCATTTGCTGCTCTAATCGAAACGACATCGAGAACAAATCTCAAGTTTCTCACTTGAGAAGCGATCCCCGATTATCAATCAACCACGCACGTGATATTTTTTTCAACGAATCTAATCCAAACTGATGCTATACTAAATGAGAGGCAGCAACTAACCCAGTAGTGGGGGTCTTCCACTGCAAATTTCTTCGCTCCCAACCCCCGACTTCTATTGAAGTCGGTTTTTTTATGCGGCAAAATGATGCGGTAGAAGATCCAAATTATCGAAAAGGATAATTAGGTTGACGCTCACCAAGGAGGCGCAGATGTGAAACGTACTGGCAAACGCGCACAGGCACATTGTTTAAAGCTTTGGGCCGCCATTCTTACCCCATAATCCTCTTCAACAATCCACACTTCCTTGCATACGCCCGATTATTGATTATTGAACGTTATTTTTATAGAAGAGCCAACCTACCGTATCTGATGAGGGACAACATGGAGAACATTCAATCCAATACTCAATCGGCGCAACCCAGCCAAAAACCTGTTCGGCTGCACTACATCGACTGGGTTCGTCTGCTGGCGACGCTGGGCGTTTTCCTTTATCACGCCACGCGCCCATTTGGTAACCTGGAGGGGTTTATTAAAAACGACGAGATCAGCCTCGTAGTGACGGTTATATTCTTGCTCCTCCTGGGGCCCTTTGGAATACCTTTGTTCTTCATGATGGCTGGGGCGAGCAGTAGATTTGCCCTGATGCGTCGCACAGGTCGCCAATTTGCCATCGAACGAGTCAAACGAATAGCCATTCCCTTTGTCGTGGGCTCGATCCTGCTGACACCTCTGCAGATCTATATGGTGTGGCTATACAATGGATCGTATGAAGGCTCATTCTTGGCTTTCCTGCCTACTTTTATTGCAAACCTTCCGGGCCCAGCCATCTCCGAGCTCATCGACCCTTCCATATTCGAAGCCTATGGCGTCCATCTCTGGTTTCTAGGATTTCTTTTCTCATTCTCATTTATTTCACTCCCCCTATTTCTTTGGTTGAAAAAAGATACGGGAGTGCGCTTCATAGCGCTGCTTGCGGGCCTATGGGAACGACGCGGCGGCATATTCTTATTCATCCTCCCCATCATTCTGGCCCGATTAATCTTGCAACCGCTATTTCCCGTATACACGAGTTGGTCGGATTTCGTTTTTTTCCTGATTTTCTTCGTCTATGGCTATGTAATCTATTCCGACGAACGTTTCGTGAATGTTGTTCGCCGGGATTGGAAATTGGCTTTGGTCGTCGGAATAGCCAGCACATTGGCGATTATCGGCATTGCTGCAGCCGGATTGGCGGCGGAATGGACCGCAAATCCTGAAATCTTGGGGTTCTATCTTGCCTGGTCACTGATTAGTATTAATGGGTGGTGCTGGGTCATCGTGGCATTGTATGTGGCCACTCGCCTGCTTGATTTCAGAAACAAGTGGCTAAAATACGGCCAGGCAGGAATCCTACCTTTCTATGTATTTCATCAACCTGTAATTTTCGCCATTTCGTTATTCGTTCTCAGGCAGGATGCTGGGATCCTGGTGAAACTTCTTGCCCTCGTCGTGAGTTCTTTTATGGTCACCCTCGTCCTATACGAGTTTATTATCAAACGTCTCAAGCCCATGAGAATTTTATTCGGCATGAAGCCCAACTAGCAAGAAATATTGATGAGGTGAATTCCAATGGCCACAATCACGATCCTTCATCGGCTGATTGAGAACGAGCGCAACCGCCCGGATGCCCCCGCCTATAACGTGAAAGAAGGAGAATCCTGGATGGCCACATCCTGGAAAGAGTATGTGGCTCAAGTACGCCGGGCTGCCGGCGCTCTAATTGCTCTCGGCCTCGAACCGCAGAAAAGTGTATGCATAGCTGGCTTCAACCGACCCGAGTGGAACATCTTCAATTTAGCCAGTATGTTCGCAGGAGGTCATTCTGCAGGGATTTACTCGTCACTCTCGCCTCCCGAAGTCCAATACATTATTGAAGACTCGCAAGCGAACATCATTCTTGTGGAAAATGAAACGCAATGGGAAAAGGTCCGCGAGGTACGCGATCGGCTGCCGCGGCTCAAACACGCGGTGATGATGAAGGGAAGCCATGTCGATGATCCTATGGTCTTAGATTGGGAAGCCTTCATGGAAATGGGAGATCAAGTTAGCTCCGAACTCATTCAGCAGAGACTGGATGGCATCAGGTTGGAACAATTGGCAACCTTGATCTACACCTCCGGTACCACCGGGCCCCCAAAAGGAGTCATGCTGTCGCATAAGAATCTGATCTGGACCGCAGAATCGGGGGTGGCGCTATTCAATATCAAACCCTCCGATTCTGTCATCTCGTATCTTCCGCTTTCGCATATCGCGGAACAAATGTTTAGCATTCACACTGCCGTTTGTGCCGGCTATCAGGTCTACTTTGCTCAATATCCGCCCCAGAAGTTCTTAAACAGGAACTTCAGAGAGGTGTTACCAACGATCGTGTTCAGTGTGCCCAGGGTATGGGAACGCTTTGCTGAAGGTATTACCAAATCATTGGCTCGTTCCAAAGGGATCAAAGCCTTACTCGCAGCATGGTCAATGCGTGTGGGTAAGCGGGTATCCGCTCTGAAAAACGAGGGCAATACGCCTGCTGGCTTCCTGGCTTTGCAGCACAAACTCGCTGATCGCCTTGTTTATTCCAAAGTGAAGAAGGCTCTAGGGTTGTCCCGGGCACGTTACTGCATATCGGGAGCAGCCCCGATTGCATCGGAGATTGTTGAATTATTCAACACCTTCGATATCCCGTTGATGGAACTGTACGGCCAATCGGAAGATAGCGGACCCACCACCGCGAGCCTCTTGGGCGCCAATAAAATTGGCAAAGTTGGCCGGGCCTGGCCAGGCATAAGTGTCAATTTGGCAGAAGATGGCGAGATCTTGGTCAAAGGTCCCAACGTGTTCATGGGCTACTTCAATGACCCTTCCGCGACGGCCAGTGAATTAGTCGACGGTTGGTTGCATACTGGAGATTTGGGTGAATTCGATGAGGATGGTTACCTCACGATTATCGGGCGCAAGAAGGACATCCTGATTACGTCTGGTGGATTAAATATCGCTCCCAGGAATATCGAGGCAGCCTTGATGAACTTGTCGCTCGTATCCCAAGCGGTCTGTATCGGTGATCAGCGCAAATATATTACTGCCCTCTTGACCTTGAACGAGGAAGCTGCAGCGAATTTTGCCCAACTGCACGGCATTGAAGAGCAACGGCTGCACACTCACCCCGCTCTGATCGCGGAAATACAAAAAGGGATCGATGAGCAGGTCAACGCAAATGTTTCGCGTGCCGAGCATGTACGCAAATTTTGCATCCTGCCGCGTGATTTCACCCTTGAAGATGGTGAACTCACACCAACTCTAAAAATTAAACGGCGGATTGTCATCGAACATTTCCACGAAGAAATCGAGTCGATGTACTCCGATAGTTGAGCTCGTCACCCTAATTTCACCGTCATATGAAACGTCAGATAAGATCGGGAAAATCATCTCACCGAATCATTAAATAGCACCGATCATCGCCCAATCCTTTCGACCACATGATTGCGCAGCATGTGTAGAGGCTGTCCCAAAAGGCCAATACTTTCGATAGCAGGAAAGAAAACCGAATTCTTACAATTTACCGCGATCCGATCACAGATGTAAGGGCACCGGCGAGCTGAAGCTCGTTAACTGAAGCCCGGGCCAGTCGCCCTACGCCTGGTTTTTGAGAGGCACATCACAAAACCGCTCTCTTGGGACAACCCCTACCTCTAGAAATAAGATCCCCCTCTCCTTTATTCGAGATTTATTGAGGTGTTCGAACGCGTTCTATTTCAGCGAAGACGCTGGATAAACGCTGGATTGGCGTTCGAGACACGCGGGCAGTCTACGATGTGGGCAATCCGATCCAAGGCACGAGGGAGCATCCAATGAACAACGCACTAAGCATCCGAAATTTTGTGGGGTCAAAAATCCGGGCAGAATCACCGGGGAGGAGCTTCGAGCACGCCGTCGACGAGGCGTTGCAATTTTTTTCGAAAGAGCATCCGGAGTGGGTTGCCGCGCTCTTCGATGAACACTTTCTGAAGAACGCGGGCAGGCCTATTCTCCTCAGGCTGGTTGAAGGATCCATGGGGTCGCTCGCCGAGCAACTCGCGGGTGCTTGGGTGGACCAAATTTATACCTCCCACCGAGTAAGGCAGGATCTCGTGCATGAATTCAAACCTGTGGCGGCTCGATTTCTGCAATCCGTACAAATGGCATTGCAAAATAAGGCTTGAAAATTATTAATTTCCACCAAACTACAAAAAGGAGAATCAAATGTCTCATCCGATCGAAAGGGGCAGCTATATAAAAGCCATCAATACCCAAATATTAAGAGACATTGAACAAGCGAGAATTCGCCAGCTGCGCAGGGCCCATTGGAGTGAACAAACAAGGGGCCAGCAATCTCCAGTCAAAAGAATAACCTGGATCAGCATCCTGGCCGCAATTCTTCTGATGGTTTGGACCTAAGTTCACAGGAGTGAACGCCAGAGCCATTTGGATGAAAAATATATTCGGTGATCTCGACGAATAAATTCTAGTTGGTCAATTCTACGGCATCCGGTAGATGATAATTCTTGGCCATATCGTAATCAACGAGGATATCGCCAGTGCCTGTGATGCGGATCGTATCGCAAATTAGTTGTGTCTGCAGCGCCACGCCGCCGTCCGTTCCTGCCGCAGTGCAGGGAGAGCTGTAGGCATAGATCGATCCCACGTACCACGAATCGGAAGTACCCGTAAGAATGAGTTCATTGGTGTTTAGCGGATGGGAATAGATCAACATCCCTGCCCATTCATTTCCCGAGGCATCTTGCAGCGAGTCCGAGGCGTTGATATAGATTTGTGTGCCACCGCTGGAACTGAAACCGCCCGCATTTTCCGTCAAATAGATCATGATGCCATCACCCACAAGATTCGCCTGCCCAACAGTTTGAAATCCCCACCCGCTGTCGTTCATTCCGTAAATGCAGTACATGCCTGCTTGCATGGTTGCTACAGCTTGCGAAGTAAAGCTCAGGCTTTCGTACAGGCCAGGGGCCGCTATACCACCGCTATTATTAATTTTCACCTCCCCGAAATCTGTCATTCCCGCACAGTCCGGGATCGGCGCCTCGGGCAAGGATTGTTGTGGGAGGCCCGTGATAGGGATTGGGGCCACACTCCCGCTACCGCCATTCTGCTGCCAACAACCAGAAATCAGGATGTTGCCACCTTCATAAACGGCAATCTGTGCGCTTCCATCCTTCACGCCCGATCCGCCCGACGAATCGCAGCCGCAGCTGGCAAGTGAGTTGGAAACAATGCTCCCGCCTCCGGTAAGCCCAAGAGTCGGCGTCCCATCAAAGCGCAGCGTTCGGCAAGCATCGAGGCTCGCGCCGAAAATTGCGTACCCAGGCGCAAAATCCTCCTCCAAACGCGCGTGCGCCACGGCCTCGACAGTAACCTGCAATGGTCCATTGTAGACAAAGTGGGCAAAGGCGGAGTCCACAGTGCCGGTGATGAAGACCTGAATGTAATTAGCGTTGCCAGCATAGGTATTAGGCGATTTTGGGGGCCAATTGACAATCACCTCTGTCTGTGGATCGGCATTGTCGAATCCGTTCTTTTTAGCTTTTTCCATGGCGATGTACTTTATTTGTGCCCCAGAATAGCCCTGGCTCATTGCCAGCACTGCCGCCATCGAGGCGGTATCTGCGGCATTTTGCGCCATGCGCCGTTGCACATACAACATACTGCCATCAATCGCAAGTGCGGCAAAACCGAGCAGCACGATAATTGTGAAAGTGCCCAGTACTGCAATTTGCCCCCGCTCCTGAACTCTACTGACCTTGCTTCTCATTTTCGCTCCTCTGATAACCCCTTCAACACCCACTCGTTTACATCACAAAATAACCGCGACCCGATTTAGCAGGGTGGACGCAAGATGGCATCCTCGACCGTCGCTTTAAGTTGAATAACTTGACTTCCAATAATCGCTCCCAAAAATGGTACAGCAATAGGCATATCGTACGAAATGGTTACTTTGATATTGTTCGATTCAAGAGTCAGCGGATTAAAACTGGCACAGGCATAGGGAGGATTGGATAGTTCCGAAATGACAGAGACGATGGTCGGGTCGGAAAGGTCGATGGGCTCTTTCATCGTATCGCGCACTCGAACCTCAATTCCACCGAGATCGGAAGGTGTAAAAGAACCGTAGGCGGCACCTTCTTGCGCCGCGTCCCTCATTTCGAGGAAAATAAAATACGCCCTGCCAAAATCGGCAACTCCTGCCAACAAGACAATCAGAAAAACCGAGAGCATCGCAAATTCGACTATCGACTGTCCTTTTTGTTTTCCCCTGGTAGATAACCAATCCACTCTTGACATTTTCCTGCTCCAGACCTGCGCATACGCTCCTTTGTAGCTCACGGCATCACTTTCCCCGCTAACAGTTTAATCAGCTTATTTCAACTCCACTTCTTTCACGATTGTCCTTTTCGCTTCAGATGTAATCTGAAAGGGAGAAAGTCCCACCGCAAGCAGTGGCTGGTAGGTGGTTTCCACTCTGACGATAATCCTGTCCCCAAGTTGCACTGCACCAACTGGTGGCGCGCAATCTGAATAGGTTATTGTGCCGGGCCCGCTATCGTACTGAATCACAATATCCGAACCGGAAATAACAGCAAATGCTGAGGCAACGCGTGTAGCTGCAGACCGAATTCCGACGCAATCCTTATAACGCGCAACTGTGCCCAGGCCATCGTTGCCCACCGCCGCGCCATATCTGGCCGCTTCACGACTCGCAGATGTAACAGCCGCATAGGTCGTCGCCAGGCGACCAAATTCGATAATTCCAATCAAAAGCATCAGCATCAACGGAAGGATAATGGCGAACTCGACCAATCCTTGGCCGCCCCCAGCTCTACGATTGAGTTTTGTGTCTTCTTGAGAATGGTTTCTGAAACTTTTTTTCATATTTTCACTCAGCCTATCGTCGCATGGATCACATGTCTTGCTCGATTAATACAAAAATACCGTGTGCTTGCCTTACGGCCGCGACACGGCTTGATGAAGCATAAAAACGTTGCTGCTTCCCGTGCTCGTTTCGGTAGCTGGTTGTCTTCGTGAAGACCCTGTAGCTTTGCGCGGCCCCGAACTTTCGGTGGCTTTAGCCTTTTCGACGAGCTTCTCTATTTAATTGAATTCATTATATTGTGAGGGGATTGTAAGTTGCATAGGAAATCAGTACTGTTGCCGTTTTTTTGTTTGAGAAAATCTAGGGGGAAGCGCACAAAGAAAGTGGATTTGGAGTTGAGATCGTGGCTAAGGCACTCCTAGAAGAAGAGTCCCTCTACGGAAAGTTGACTTAGTGGAACAGCGATGACGAAATATCTTCCCCAGTTAACATTGCCATTGGCGGCAATACAAGTCTGAAACACAACCTGGCCCTCCTCGGCATAAACTCGATTGAAGAGATCGGTGCTGGATAGTTCATCATTCTGCTGATCGAGGTCCCGGAATCTTGAGTAAGGACTGTTAGGCGTGAGCGCCTGATAGCTCAGGTTTTCAGCCACAAGGAAACTACTGATGCTGCCATCACCGTAAATCACTAAAATTGTTTGGCCGCTACGGAGGTCAAAAAAGTGTGCTCCGGATAATGTGTTATGGGCTAGAAAACCGAGGCTGCCATAATCCTCCGCCAGGCCGAATTGTGTGGCAACTTCCGCTGAAGAAGAGACAAATCCCGGATTTCCCGCTGGCTGTTGAACGATGGGAAGAGCAAACGTTCCCGGCGCGTACACGCCTACGATTTGATCGGCGTCGCCATAGTCCAGCGAGGATATGAAGTCGGTCAAAGTCGGGAGGGAGGAATCATTACCTGCAGCACTCGGAAACTCGAGGTCTGGATTAGTGAATGAGAGGGATAATTCTGTCTCCGCGAATGCTGGAACAGGAAGATAGAGAATGGATCCTACTACGATGATAAATAATGATGAAAGCAGAACAAAGAGCTTCTTGAAAGACATATCCTACCCTGTTTAGATAATCATTTTTTCTGGATCAGTTTGGACTTCGACTTGCCGCCAAGCGCTAGATTTCAAATGTTCACTCATCCTAGAAATTTTCAGCCCACAAATCAAGCTGGTACTCTAGTACTGTTAACAGCCTGTAAGGTTTCCTTCCTTACACACACCTTTCTTCATTCACACGAGGATTTTAGATGGATTTCTCCACTACATTTGCAGCGGTGGAATGTCTTTTGGATACTGATGAAACGATGAGAAATGGAGATTGTTGCGACACCTTGCAATGAAAGCTATTGCTTTACCGGAAGACGAGATCTTCGTCGTCCCGACGATTCTTTATCGCTAGGGAGTGCAAAAGGCTCTGGCCTGTCCTTAGGAGAGGATGTGCAGCCGGAGGAAAACTTCGATCCTCCGGAGGATCGCATACGAGCTGAAACTGCGAGCTTGAGCTCGGACCAGTCGCCCTTACTACGGCTGATTCTTGAGGGTGGAACTTCACAAGATAGCGCTCTTGGGATAGCCCCCTCTTTTGAACTTTACGCGCGTGTACCCATGTGTGCTCTCCAGGGCGAGGATTGGACCATACTCCCTCAACACACGTCATTCGCAAACCCTTCAGGAACGGAAGGGCAGAATCATCGTTTTTCGAATGTCGAGCAACCACCTTTTGCAAAACGAGATCCTTCAGCCTTTGCATAACAAAGGCCTCAGGATGACATTAAGTGTGTCCGATACGCGGCCCAATTATTTGGTAATGAATGGAAAGTGGGACTGGAAAAAACCGGGGTCGCAGGTTGAGGGGGGGCCTTGACGAGGATCCGATGGGCTGAGGAGGGATGCAAAATCAGCAACACTCACATCCTGATACGGAACTCCCAGTGGATCATGAGTATAGCCCACTCCGATATGTGTGGGCGTCGAATGGAGCAGAATGGCCCTGTGTGGGCTGCTGGCCATCCACCCTTGAACAACTTCTTCAGGAGTATCGTTGGGTCCACCTGAACCAAAAATGATGGTCTCCCCCACCCAACTCCATGCGTATCCTGCTGCCGTCACACGCTCCCCAGGAGAATCTCCATTTGAATCTTCGTGTGGGTCGGCAAGGTTTGTAATCCCGTTCACGACCAGGTCATTCGAAAACCAGCGTGCCGGCGATTGCAGGCGGATATCCAGTGTGAGCGGGGGAAGACCAACATTGCTGCGCTCGATGTTAATTAATAGGATGACCTGTTCTTCGAAAGTGGTGGGGCAATCACTTAACAACGCGGTAAATGGGGAAAAGATCGCCGAGGAAAGATCGATCCCTGCTTTTCCCCGGAGCTCGACGTACAGCGAGGTGAGGCTTGCTTTTACCCCACGGTTGGCGCATTCGACACATGTTTCAGAATACGCACCTGCTGATTGCGGACCCGCAGAATTAACAAAAACGAGGATTACCCATAACAGGACAATCCCCCATCTCAGGTATTTGCTCACTTTGCTCATCGCAATCTGGCCAAACCTTATCGATGTTATCTTCAATTATGGTTTATTCGAGCTGCTTTACCTCACCTATTCTACTGGATAAAAAATAACGCCCGGCGAAATCTGCCGCGCGCCGGGCCTTCAGAATGGTTTAACCGGAGGCTTTTAGGAATCTTCGCCTTCATGATCTTTGGAGAGCGAAGGCATACTGTAACCCACTCCCTGGCGCGTAACGATATGCACCGGGTTTTTAGGATCAGTTTCAATTTTTTGGCGCAGTCTGCTGAGGGTTACCCAGAGAATGGTCTTTTCATTGCGGTAATCTGGCCCCCAAACACTCGCAAGCAGTTCCTCTCTCGTCAGCACGGCGCCCATTGAGCCGGCCATTGCAACCAACAAGCGGAATTCCGTGGCGGTGACATTAATCTCTTTGTCGCGGACGACAATTCGGGCGCGATCAACATCAATGCTCAGATCACCATGTTTGAAAATCTTGTGATGATAATCCTCTAATCCCTGGGGCTCCGATCGCCTGAGCATGGCTCTTACCCTGGCCAAAAGTTCCTGGGCAGAAAAAGGCTTGATAATGTAGTCATCAGCTCCTGCATCCAAACCACGGATGACATCGCTCTCATCCCCTTTAGCCGTGATGATGATGATGGGTATGGATGAGAATTCTCGAATGCGTAGTGTCGTGGTGAAACCGTCCATCACAGGCATCATTACATCCATCAGAACCAGCTCCGGCTCCCATTGCGCGGTCAATTTAAGGCCTGTCGCACCATCCAACGCCGATTTTACCGTATAACCCGCGGCATCAAGATGGCCTTCAACCATCTGCTGCATATGGGGATCATCATCTACAACAAGAATTTTTGCTGGCATTCAAGCGTTCCTAAGCACATTCTCCCTTAAAATGATTCGATTTCTATTGGTTCTTCATTAATTCACTCTTACTTTAATGCACGGCTCACATAGAGCATAATCAATCAACTTGGTTTCGGCAAGCTTCGAGATGCTCGCACAGTTTTCAATACTGTATCTTAGCGGAAAATTCAAATGGAACATTTTAATCCTGCGTAAACTTCGGCCAACATTTTCGGTCGCCAGCGCCAAATTTTCAGGCGAAGAAAGCTTCGAACTCAATCCCTGATTGAGAAAATATTCAAGAATTTCTGTCATCCCCGTATTCCGGATAGCTGCTTACGTGACTCGAGAACCGGTTGCAATGTGAACGCTGGAAGACGATTGATTGCAGTGCGTCGCCGGTAACTTTCGTCTAGCCTTTCCAATCAACCGTTGAACCAACAGGAAAAGGCATTCCATTACGGATGAAGGAGAATCCCGATGCGCCTGGATGACCCCCTCCTCCAAATTTCTCTGCGATTACGGACACATCGACGCGATCAGAATAGAGCGTGACCGACGTTGTAAGTCGACCGTTCTGTTCTTTTTCCGAGTAACAATAACCAATCGTGTACCCCTGCTGCCGAATAAGTTCTCCCAGATCCCCAGTTCCGGGTGTATTCAGTGCGAGTGTAGGCAGACCTTCGAATTTGATCGCAAAACCCCTGGCCGCGATCATTCTCTTTGCGCGTGTGACCGATGCTTTGTAGAGCACCTTACCGCGCGCGATGAGTTCTGCCATCACATGCGCGTTGTCGCCCAACAAAGGGCTCCATAGTTTGTCATTCATGGGATTGGTATCCTCGTGAAAGATGCCCTCACTAAACGGGCGTGTTTCTGCAAAGACATGCGCCCAAATATCCCGATCACCAATGTAAGCCACGCAGCGTGGTAGTTCTTCCTCTGAGAAAAACACCTGCCACGTGAGCACACATGCCGCTCGATCCAGCGCGCGTAATCCTTGCACATGCGCCAAATCGACCAATTCCGAGAGCGCACTTTTATGATGATCAATCCAGGTCAGGGAGGTCATCGAATCGATCTTGAGCATGTCTGCCTTAGGCAGCGAAAAATCAATGAGCAGGACCCGCTCTACGCCTTCGATTCGTTCCCACGGGATGGGATCGCCGTAGTCCATGGCGTGCAGGACCACACGGTCAGCGTACCTGCGTCTCACAATTGCAGCACTGCATCGTCCATCCATGTCGTTGTGGTAAAGACAGAGCAATTTTCCTGATGCGGAATCGACCACGCGGGCTTATCCCCTCCTATCCTTGTCTATCCCATTGGAAGGTTAGTTTACCAGACCCCGAAGGGACCCGAAAATGGGACACCAACATTGCATCCAGCAGTACCTGCGAAGGAATACCTTGTTATTGCGGAGCGACCTGCAATACTATGAGTTCAAGAATATCCTGCTGCGATCGTCCATCCTGATATGCCATTTCCTGTACCCCATATAGGGATCTGTGGGTGGGGCAGGGATTATGTTTTTTTCAATGATGCGCGATGAACAAACTCTTTCCCACGCTGATATTTTTTGTTTTGATCCTGGCCAGCTGTCAGGGGGTTGGAGAGCCAGGAGATGGTTCATCATCTCCGATTCTATTCAGCGAGGTACTGACTGGCGAAGCGGGAAACAACAATTATGAATATATCGAGCTCTACAACCATGCGGAAAACACGGTTGATCTCAATGGGTATTCATTATGGTATCGTTTACCGTCCAGCGAGAATGATTTACGTGTCATCCAGTGGTCTGTTGAAACACTAATTCCCGCTCATGGGCATTACCTGCTCGCACTTGATGGCCAAGATGTAGGAATTGTTCCCAACGCGACCTTCAAGCAATCATTGAATACCACGGGTGGCGGTTTGTTGCTGCGGGATGAACGCGGCGAAAGCGTGGATTCCGTGGGCTGGGGCCAAGCGCCGGACTTATTCTTTGAAGGATCACCCATACCTGCGCCCGAGAACGGTATAGCGCTGGAAAGATTGCCTGGCGGCGAAGATGGAAACGAACGCGATAAAGATGATAACGCCTCCGATTTCAAGCATTCCTCACAGCCCAATCCGCAGAACACCGGCAGCCTTCCCACTCCGATCGGTCAGCGTTCCCTGACCATCCGCCTTCAGGGCCCGGCCACGGTTGAGCCTGGAAGCACATTTAAATATTCGCATATTCTTGCAAATCGTAGTGATCGAACCATCGAAAATATTAGCGTGCAGCTGATATTACCTCCTGAACTCCTTATTCGAGAAGTTCCGGCCGCAATCAGACAAGAGGGCCAGAATCTGTATTGGGAAATCGCAAGCCTGCAGTCTGGATTAGAGCTTTCACAATCCATTCTTGTAGAAGCGCCATGGGTCTATCTTGATTTTCTACTCGACAAAACCTATGCGCAAATCGGGGAGGAAAATGAATTGAATTTCGCCAACCCCATCCTAACTAAAATCGAAGGTGGAATCATTCCGATCGGGACCGCACGTGGCTTGATAGGAGCAGAATTAACCATTGAGGGGATCGCCACAATGTATACCGGCGGTTACTTCGCAGGATCGGGAAACGTCAAGTTCTACTTGCAAGATGAAAGCGGGGGTTTACAGGTTCAGGTTTTTGGAGGTCTCGGGGAGGTTTCCATTCCGATCGGAGCCCATATTCGTGTGCGTGGCGTAGTAAGCGTCTATCGCGGCTCCTTGCAGATTGTACCCAACTCGGTACCCGATGATGTCGAGATCTTGGAGCAGCCCTATGAGGGTCCCTCAACAGAAAAAAAGGTCAGTATTCGTCAAGCAGCCAACGATAGGGAGACCCTTCCCGGAAGATTAATTGCCGTCGAAGGCTCGGTTATCCGTGTACGGGAACTCACCTACGGCTTTGAAATTGATCTTGAGGACGAACTTGGTCAAACCTTGCGTTTATACATCGATAAGCTTACGGAAATGTCAGTTGAGACAATTGAAAGAGGCCATATTAAATTCTCCACCGGAATTCTCGAGGTTCGAGATGGGAACGTCACACTCAACCCGCGCCGCCCTTCTGATTTACAGGAAGTTTTCCCTCCAATCTTAAGAGTCGAATTGTTGGCACCAAACACTGTTCTACCTGGTGAGACTATTAGCGTCTCATTGATCGCGACAAACTACAGCTCAACGCCGCTGCAGGATGTTGAAATTGGCGCCCGTGTTCCTACTGACCTGGTCACGATTGATTCCATTTCTGAGGGTGGATCACTGATCGGAGATCAACTCACGTGGACCATATCTGAAATTGGGGCGGATGGCGCGCGCGCCAGTGTAACGTTTCAACTTTCGGTCCTTGGGGAAGACGGGCATATTCCAATCGAGATACAGGCCGACATTCCCGGTGAATTGATAGATGTGGATGAATTGAAACCCTGGCGCATCTTCATCGGGACTTCGGTTCCCATCTGGGCGATTCAGGGTTCCGGATTTGGGTCCCCCTATGTACTCGATGAAGTGACCAGCTCCAGTATAATCACGGCCAATTTTCCAGATTTAGGTGGTTTTTGGATCCAAACACCTGAGGGAGACGGCTCATCACAGACCTCCGATGGCTTATTTATATTCACCGATGACTATATTGTTCCCTTCATCTCCGGGGATTATGTAATTGTCAGCGGGAAAGTACGCGAGATCAGCCAGCAGACGATGATCGAGGTGCTGCGCCCCGACGCTATCCAGCTTCTCGAACAAGGCCGGCCAATCCCCGCTGCTATTGAGCTCGACCCTCCTTCCGACGATGAGGATGCGCTGGTCTATTATGAAGCATTGGAAGGCATGCTCGTCCAGGTGAGCCAACCTGCAGTGGCCGTGTCACCCACAACAAAATTCGGTGAGTACGCGCTGGTACTGCTTGAGTATGGCATCGATCGCATTTGGGAAGGTCGTGAGGTAGGACGCGTAATCAAGGTTGACGATGGCACTATGGACGTACATTATGACGACTCAACACTTGAATATGTTGTGCGAACCGGCGATCAATTGACAGGCCTGAGAGGCCCCCTTGCCTTCACATTTGGCCGCTATAAAATCGAACCACTTCAGCCTCCACAGATCATGCCCTCTTTGCAGACCTTTGATGAGCTGCCGCTCATTGAGAACGAGGCGTTCAATGTGATGACGTGGAATGTCGAAAATCTCTTTGACATTCTCGCCCCGCATCCTTCAAGCCCCCCGTTACCAAGAAAAGCCGAATATGAACTGGCGCTGACGAAAGTTGCGAACACCATTTATGCCGCTGGTGCGCCCATACTTGTCGGATTGCAGGAAGTGGAAAATATTGGCATCTTGGAGGATCTAGCCCAACACACGCAGCTTCGGGAGTTCGGCTACCTGCCTGTGTTGATCGAAGGTTCAGATGGCCGTGGGATTGACGTCGGCTACCTGGTACGTGGCGATCGAGCAACCATAATCGATGTACCGCAGTTTGTCGCCCCGGATGGGTTAACCAGCCGCCCCCCGCGGCGGATGATCCCTCCCCCATCCACAAATCAGATCATGATCCCGTAATTGCCATCTTCGCGCCGGCGGGATAAATTGAACACATAGGGACTGTCCCGGAAGCTCTTTCTTGTGATGTTCGCTCAACGAGTCTCGGCCGTAAGGGCGACTGGCATGTTTGACCCGAAGACATGGGTTACAGTTCGACCTCAGGACATAGGTAACACTTTCCTGATGTCCAGGAACCTAATTATGTCATATCA
>JADFRQ010000068.1 GCA_022561215.1 Chloroflexota bacterium
CATACAACCCCGGCGATCGATGCCATCACATGCGGCATAGTGTTATTTCGATTATCCGAAGGGATGGGAGCAGAGGTCTTTGGAATCACGCTGCATCCGCCGATAATCACACTGATAAGCAGAATGAAGCTAACTCGAATTCGGCCTCCCCACATTAAAATTTGCGGGCTGCTTCCTGATCGAATGCGCTGCTTCAATTCATTTTTCAGCTTCATCATTGCACCTCTATTTGGCTGGTCCACTTATTCGTCCGCAGGGCCCATTTATTCTTGCTTGTTGATTTTCTCGGCAATTTCTCCCCTGCCTGATTCATATGGATCCAACCTTTATCAATGTCAGAACGCTTCTTTCACGAAATATGTTCCCATCATCATTACCCTATTGGTTTATTGGTTCGCGATGGTCACAAGGGCGTGATCCTTCTGAAACTCAATGTAACGATTTTGCAACGTCGCCAGAGCCTTTATCATCAAAGCGATCGGCAGTAATCACACGCGATAAAGGCGCGTAGTGCAAGGTCGCTTCAATCTTTTCATATATGTTTTGGTGTGAGTAGCTCAGGCCAAACTTAAATACACAAGCAGAGGAATTTGGGATGCGTGAAATACAACCCAAGATCGCCTGTCTCGCGATAACGCTGCTGCAATCCTGGATCAGAATTTCATCAATTTTTCAGGATCGAGGAGTGGCGGATCTCGAATTTCGAGACCGTTCAATCCTGTGACTTGAGGTTACACCCAAGCAGGAGGCTCTCAGGGTCGCTCGAGGAGAGGAATTCGGGGAAACGAGGGAAACTACATTATCGAACTTCCCATTTCGGGCAGGACAAAGCTATTTTCTTCTCAATGTCAACAAGGCCACAATCAGCGATGCGATCAGCAATGCACCACCGAAGATTTCGTCATCGTTACTATACAGAAAGGTGCCTGTGAGCAGCAATCCCAGAAATATCACTGTACCAGCGAGTTGATTAACCGCCCGCGTGAGACTGGATAGTTGTCTTTGCAGTGATGCGGAGGGTTGTGCAACTACCACCAACTTCCCATGTTCGATTTGTTGGAGGACGTTATCAAGCCTACCGGGAATTCCAGCCAACATTTGGGCCTGTTTCATCAACCACTCGAGAACTTCTTCAAAGATGTCTTCTTCACTTCCGATTAAATGCCTGGCGAAAGGCATCAAGTTGCTGAAAAAATTGAATTTTGGATTTAGTCCTGTACACATCCCCGACAGAATGCCAATACAGCGCCCCAGGAAAATCATATCCGCCGGCAGTTGAAAGGGCAGCTCATACAGCAGTTCACGATATTGTTCCGCAAACTCCCTCATTTCAGAGAATCTAACAGAAGATAGCTCCTGCATGCTCAAACCCCAGACGCGATCCAAAAACATTGCTTCCGCCTGGCGAATCCGTTCAAGATCAGCATTGGGCAGAAGCATATCCAGTGTTTGATAGGCAGCTACGAGTTTCTGAGCGTCTTTTCTGGCAATGGCGATGGCGAGCTCCCGCATTCCTTCCTTTGCTTTTGGCCGTAGGTGACCCACCATCCCAAAATCGACAAACACCAGGTTCCATTTGCCATCTTGTTTCGGCTCGACAAATAGATTTCCCGGATGCGGATCGGCGTGGAAAAAACCTATCTCAAATATTTGATGCAAGTAGGTGTTAAATAGTCGACTGGCCACTTCTCCACGATCAATTCCTGCGGCTTCGATGGCAGCATAATCGGTTATTTTGATAAAATAGACATCCTCCAACGTGATGACACGCTCTGTAGTCTGATCCGCAAACACTCTGGGAATACGCACGCCAGGATCGTCTGCGAAAATCGACCGGAAACGTTTTGCGTTTTCCGCCTCGGCCAAATAATCGACTTCTTGCCACACGGTACGGCTGAATTCCTCGAATAATGCGTCCAAATCAGCTCGTCTCGTAATCGCGCGCACGTGCTTCATCCAGCCGATCACGACCTTTAACGCGCGTAAATCAATGGCTATTAGTTCTCTGATTCCGGGGCGCTGAATCTTGACAACAACATGTTTACCATCCGCCAGGCGCGCACGATGAACTTGGCCGAGCGAAGCAGAAGCCAAGGGATCGGGATCGACCCAGGAAAACAAATCCTGCATATGACCAGCAAATTCCTGATCGAGAACTGCGCGAAGCGTGTCAAACTTTTCCGGTTTGACTTCATCCTGCAGACCAGCGAGTTCATCTGTGATCGAGCGCGGAAGGACATCCGCCCGCGCAGAGAGAAACTGTCCGACTTTAATCCAGATGCCCCCCAGCCGAGTTGCCAATCGTCTGAATTTTCCTGCGCTACGTCGGTAGCGGCGCCCGGCGCTTCGCATGGCAAGCGCACGTAATCCAATTTTGCGCAGGAACACGTCCCAGAAAAGAACATTCGACGCTAAAGCGCCAAAAAACACGAGGACTCGCAAGTAACGAAACGTGATTCGTCGAGAAGATGTGTGCATATTAATCTCGCGCTGAAACGCTGCCGAATTGTTGCCTTATTCCCATCCTGATGGACGCGTGCGACACCCTATCCCGTGAAACAGTAACACGCATCCGCGCCTATTTGCTTTTCGATGAATGGTTATTCACTATGCGGAGAGTGGCGCAGACAATTTGCGAGCAACCACCCATTTCATGATTTCCGCAACCAATCCAGGGATTGTTATCAGCGGAAGGATAAGGCGCCAATGTTCCCATGCCAATGAAACCGTACCAAAAAACGGCTGCAAAAAAGGAGCATAAATAACAAGCAGCAGAAGGAGTGTCGAGGATACCACGGCGTAAACCATCCACTTATTGCTTAGAATTCCAATTTTAATGAGCGGATAGCGTTCTGAGCGCGAGCTGAATGCTCGAATCAGCTCTGAAAAGGACAACGTGGTGAAAGCCATCGTTTCTGCAAGCGCCTGTTCTCCGGGATAGATATTCCTTGCGATCATGTAAACGCTCAATGTTACCGTTGCGATCGCAATCGTTTGAACCAGGATTCCGGTTCGCATGAGGCGGTTAATGATCGGTTCCTGCGGCGGTCTTGGCGGTTGATCCATGGTATCCGGATCACCGCGCTCCATGCCCAGCGCTAGCGCCGGCGCGCCATCGGTAACCAGATTCAGCCACAAAAGTTGTATCGCCGATAGGGGCGAGGGTAGCCCGGCCAGGATCGCGGTAAAGATGACAACGATCTCGGCGACATTGCATGAAAGCAAATAGTAGACGAATTTCCGAATGTTGGCATAGATCACCCTGCCCTGTTCGACAGCAGCCACTATGCTGGCATAGTTATCATCCGTGAGCACCATATCGGCAGTTTCCTTGGCGACATCGGTCCCACTTATTCCCATTGCAATTCCGATATCGGAGCGCTTGAGCGCGGGCGCGTCATTCACCCCATCGCCAGTCATAGCAACGACCTGTTGGTTGCGTTTTAATGCATCGACGATGCGCACCTTATGTTCGGGTGATACGCGTGCGTAAACATCGGTCGACATCACCTGAGCACGTAAGTCCTCATCGCTCATTTTTTCCAATTGCGAACCAGTGAGTACCTGATGGCCTTTCTCAAGCAAACCGATTTCATTGGCAATCGCCCGAGCAGTATGCGCATAATCTCCCGTGATCATTACCGTGCGGATGCCAGCCCGCTTGGCAACCGCGATGGCTTTCTTAACCTCGGGTCTGGGCGGATCAATCATCCCTATGAGCCCGACAAAAATTAGCTGGCGTTCCAATGCTTCGGCGCTGACCTCATCACCAATCTTTTTCTGCACACTGAATGCCACGGCAAGCACGCGCAATGCATTCTCAGCCATCCGATCGTTAGCGGCCATGATTTCGGCGCGTTTTTGCTCAGATAACGGCGCCCTCGAGTCATCCATTCGCTGGTAATGTGAACAAAGCTCAAGGATGATATCTGGCGCGCCTTTGGTGGCAGTTACTTCCCATTCCTTATGCTTGCCATCATAAAATGGGCTCGCATCCTCCGCGCGCGGCTGACGAATCTTATGGATGGTTGTCATTCGCATTCGATTCGAATCGAAGGGAATTTCACCGATGCGTGGATAGGCACTTTCAAGTTCAGGCTTTGGCGCGCCAGCCATTGCGGCAGCGATGATCAACGCCGCTTCGGTTGGATCGCCGACCGCCTGCATTTTCGGCTCTCTTGTATGGATCTCGATCTCTAATTCGGCGTTATTATCCAATGCCGCAACCCATAACGCAGTTGTCGAGGCGGGATAGGAGTGTAGATCAACCTCCACCCCATCTACCTCATAGACACTTCTTTGGCCAGATCCATCTTGGAGAATAGAAAAATTAGTCCCATCTACCCAAAGATCGGTCACTGTCATTTTATTCTGGGTCAGGGTTCCTGTTTTATCCGAACAAATTACTGTGGTAGATCCGAGCGTTTCGACCGAGGCGAGCTTGCGAATGAGAGCATGGCGCTGAATCATCTCGCGCATCCCAAGAGCGAGGGTGATCGTCACGACCGCAGGAAGCCCTTCTGGTACCGCGGCTACCGCTAAACTAACAGCAATAAGGAACATTTCACTCGGCATAACCCCACGCAACCAACCGAGTAAAAAGACCAATCCGCTGATGGCTAGCGCGGCCCAGCCAAGCGTTTTGCCAAGTTGATCCAATTTTCGTTGAAGGGGAGTTTCTTCTTCTTTCACAGATTGCAGCAAGGTCGCGATCATGCCGATCTGGGTGTTCATCCCTGTGTTGACGACGATGCCTCTTCCCCGACCGTAAACTACGAGGGTCCCACTGAATACGCTATTCGATCGATCACCGAGTGCGATATCCTGTTTCAGCACAACGCTGGCTTCTTTTTCTGCAGCCTCAGACTCTCCTGTGAGGGAGGCCTCTTCAACACGCAGGTTTGCGCTTTCGATCAAACGCGCATCCGCGGGAACATAAAAGCCCGCCTCAAGGATTACAAGATCCCCTGGAACCAGGTCTCGCACCTGGATCGTTTGGTGATGTCCGTCACGCACAACATGTGCTTCGGGCGCCGCGAGACGACGCAAAGCAGCCAAGGCTTCTTCGGCGCGTTTTTCTTGAATGATGCCGAGCAGCGCATTAAGCAGGACGATGGCCAAGATGGCAATCGCTTCAATAAAATCACCCAGAACGGCAGAAATGAGCGCGGCGACGATAAGAACGATAACAATAAAATTATTGAACTGCTCGATTACCAAAGGCCATAGACCTGCGCTTGGCGCCTGATCAAGTTCATTCGGGCCGTAACGTTGCTGACGCTCGGCGATGGCTTCGGGCCTCAGCCCTTGAACCGTGTTCGTTTGCAGGAGTTTGGCGATGTCCTGGGTGTTTATTGCATGCCAATGCTTTTTTTCTTCGTTACCATCGAGCGGAGTTGTCTTAATTTGAGGCGTGGTATTTGCTTCTGAGCTCACTTTTTATACACATCCCTAACCGGTTTTTCTCGTTGTTCGAGAATCCAACAAATTCTAACATGCACCTTCAAGCCGAAAGCTGACAGGTTACTGACGGGGAACACTTGCTGGTTGTGTAGAGTTTCGCTAAACAAGTGAAGAAGTTTTTGGATGATATAGCAGCGCAGGGTTCCCCGCACCCCCGCGATGCGTCGTTCCGAACGAGAACTGCAGGTTTGGGAGAGGAATCCATTTTACGCGCAATGCGAACTGGGTCGTCGAAAGGATTCCTCGGCAGGCATCGTAGAGCCTGACCGAGGAATGACATCGAGAAGGAAAGGTGACTTTCCTGCCACTACGTTGTCGTAAGAGCGGCGATCTAAAGCTCGATCCAGTCGGCCTCTGAACGGAGCCTACGCGATTAGTCATTCGATACGATCGGACGCCGACGATGAATATAGATCCAGATCGTCGGGGTTGGTATGCAACATCCGATTGGGTTATTCCTATACTTCAAGAGGAATTCGAATCGCCCAGGGAGGGTCGATGCTCGAACACATCGCTGTTGAGCCCAAGCAACTTAATCACTATCAATCAATCGTTGGAGATAAAGTCCTAGACGAACTACGCCAACTCGCTGAGCCCTTGAAGTGGGCCAGCATCTTGCATATCAACGCCACTGCATTTGGCGACGGGGTCGCAGAAATCCTCATGTCTCTTGTGCCATTGATGCGTGATCTGGAGCTTGATGCCGAATGGCAGATCATTGAGGGCAGCGATGATTTTTTTAATGCTATCAAATCCAGTCACAATGGCTTACAGAGTATGGAGATCCCATTATCGGAGCAGATGAAGGCGATTTGGCAAGAGTACAACGCACTGAATGCCAAAGCATTTGAAGGCGATTACGACTTCATCGTTGTCCATGATCCGCAGCCCGCTGGTCTTCTTCATTACCATGGTCATTCCGGAGGCAAACATTGCATCTGGCGTTGCCACATCGATACCTCTACTCCCAACATGGATTTCTGGAATTTTTATGCACCTTATTTCAGCGCACATGATGCCGCTATATTTACGATGGAACAGTATGTCGGCCCAGGGCTGGATTTCGAGGAACTGTCCATCATCCCTCCCACGATTGACTCTCCATCTACGAAAAATTCCGAAATTCCATTTCCTGAAGCCCAAAAGGTAGTAGCAAATTTTGGCATCGATTTATCGCAACCCTTAATTACGCAGGTTAGCCGTTACGATCCCTGGAAAGATCCCCTCGGAGTAATTGATGCCTATCGAATTGCAAACCAATTTATGCCAGCGACCCAACTGGCGCTGGTCGGATCGATGGCCACGGACGATCCGGAAGGATTGTACTATCTCGATAAAACATCTCGTCATGCAGGGGAGGACCCGGATATCTATATCCTCCACAATTATCACGGAGTAAATGCATACGAAGTTGGCTGCTTTCAGACCGTTTCCGAGGTTGTGATTCAAAAATCTGCGCGCGAGGGGTTTGGGCTTCTGGTTACCGAAGGCTTATGGAAAGGAAAACCGGTGATCGGCGGGAATGTCGGCGGCATCCCGCTACAGGTGATCGATGGCAAAACAGGATTCCTGGTGGACAGCGTTGAACAATGTGCTGAAAAATTTCTCTATCTTCTTATAAATCCAGACGTAGGCCAAGCAATGGGCCAGGCTGGCCGCGAGCATGTACGCGGAAAATTCCTGATTACGCGCCATTGCGTGATTACTTGCGACTTTTTATTGACCTTTTGTAGGATCGCCTTTGGTTTGATTTAGTTTGACTGCTGCTTGGACGAAATCGCGGATGTTTTCTCCGGGAATATCGTTTACATCGCCAATTTTAATGTGGCGCATTTTTTCGCCATCTCCCTGCAGAAGGACGTGCGGATCATCTAAATCCACACCCCGCCAAAATCCAATATTTACGTGGTTTTTGAACGCCTTGATGTAACAAAAAGGCCCATTCGATTCATATATTGGTTGAGCCCATTTTACAGCTTCAGACGCTTCCGGAGCCGCTTCTCGGACAATTTCCCTCAACTGAGTTACTGCATCCGCCCGCCAGCCATCCAAACCTGCGATGTACTCATCCACTGTTTTACCCATGAACGATCGCCTCCTCAAGATCTGCCATTGAATGATTCCCTCAGCCAGCGCTGCTGTCGCATTACGCTCGCGGCATATACCTTATTTATAGCCCATTAATCTCGGAGGATGATTGGTGGGCTATTTGCCAATCAGGTCTTCCAACTCCTGCTTCCCGTCCAGCGCATGGCCTACTGCAAGACCTAAGATCGCCAGAAAAAATGTAATGGCCAGGCCAAGAAGGTTCACCCATGAGGCAGAAATAAAGAGGGGCATGATAATCGACGCCAATAAACCAAGAAAGACTCCCAGAATTAGACCGCTCCATGCCCGAGGGACATCGGCAAGCATTTTTCTAAAACTGAAAGATTGGCGTGATTTTCGCTGTCGTAGTGAAATTTCACGCTGAATTTTGCGCTCCCTCGTTTGGGGATCGCGTGCCTTTAGTTGCTGATCGCGAATGCGCTTGAATCGTTCCACATCGTCTTCTGTATTTGGCATTGATGGGTTCCATAAATTTAAGCACCTTACTCACACCGTTCCTGAACATTTTCATGATCCATGAGTTTGCCCAATCTACTCACCTAATTCCTTTAGATAAAGGCGGTAAGGTGCACGCGCATGCACCATAGGCAAGCCACGGAATCGTTCATCATCAAGCATACAATTTTCACAGATCACTGCGCAAGGATTGAAATCTTTATCGGCAAGCTTTTCTGAGGGTGTATCTTTCACAATCCATTCCATCCTCAGGTCCTTGCGCGGGGCATTTAGCATCGTCCAAAAAGGGTACTCCACGCCGTTGCCGGCCAGCAGGAGACCCACATTATTGCAGTCTGCTTGCTTAATGCGGATCACCACATCGCGCGCGGGTTCGAGCAGGTAGAGGCCATTTGCAAAAAGAAGCCTGGAGCGCGGTTCCGTGAGCACACTTCCCACCACTGAATTATCCGCGCTTGGCAGCAAAGGCCGTGAATCGATGCTTAACACCCAGGGTAAACTTGCGAACAGCAAAAGCAATCCGATCCCTTTGACAAATTTGGGGGACGTCATAGTGCTCAATCCAATCGCAACAATGGGAGCGGACAAGAGAAAAAAGGGTAGCTGCAATCGGCTGCCGAAGATGAGCCACTTGAATGCGAGGCTAAACACGATCGCCGTCAGGGCGATTATGGCTGCATAAGTCATCTGCTGACCCGGGAAATATTTTCTTTTCCGAAGCATACCCAGCGCTACAGCCATGATGAGTAGGGCATGCAGCGGATTACCGACCAATATTTCGTTGGTGCGCGGAGTGCTGATTTTAAATCGGCCGGTTGCCGTGGTGCGCGGATCATTAACATCCAACCCCAGTCCATTGTGCAGCCACTGCACGCTCAAGGCAACAGCTTTGTTGAAATAAGGTGAAGGCGTCTGGATGTGTAGACTGATATTACGAACTAGAATGGAAAGTACCCCTCTGGGAGAAATCAATTGATTGGCATGTTGATCGAATCGATCCGGCGGGCCTACGGGATTGGAATAAAGCGCTTGATTCCTGATGAAATGACCTGCATTGAGGATTAAAATAAGGCCCAGAACAAGGATCGTTTTAGATGCAAATTTCCGCATAGTTTCATGGCGCAGTAAACTCCAAAAAATGACGAGCGCAAAGGGAATTAGAAAAGCGTAAGCGGTTGGCTTGGTGAGAATACTCAGCCCAACTGCAAGTCCCAGATAAGGGATGGATCGCCGGTCTCCGCGTCCCTGTAGGATGGTCAGCGTTTCACTGGCGACACAGATCAACCAGAAAGCAACGACATAATCTGTCATCGTGCTGGTTGCCTCGGTGATCCCCATGGGGATTGACACCGCAAACACAACTGTGAGGAGCTGCGCATTCCTATTCGCTCCTAGCTGCCGTGCAAGCCATGCCACCCCAACCAGGCTGCCAAGCATGGCCAACCACTGGACAAGGTTCACCCACTGATCCCCTCCAGAGAGAACATAGCTATGCAGGACAAGTATCTCCGCGCCAGGTGACATGTTGTTCTGAACCTCGATACCCGTCGCATAATGGCCAATGCCCCTCTGCTGTGCCCAGTGGACAACTCGGCTCATGTGGTAATTGAGCGAATCCCAAGTTTGCGGAGGCGTTATAGCGGCAACCAGAAATGTGAGCGCAAGCGTAAGGATGACCCCCAACCAAAGCAGTTTCTCGCCGCGATCCAAAGCCAGAATCCGGCTCTCTACTTGGATCTTACTGCTTTGCCCAACGCGGAAAACAATCCGCATCCCGAGGAAAAAAAGAGGGAATGCCCAGATCGCCACCAGCCAGGCGCGCGTGACAAAATGAACCAGGCTGAGCAATTCAACGGAAAGCACAGCATAGGCGCCCAACATGACCCCGCTACGCAGGATTAGCTTGCGCCAATCCGCCGTCGGCCTGTTTGCCTTTAGGCAATAAAACAAAGTAGAAAATGTTAGTAGGGGGAGCAGAGAGAGCACCAGAAGCCTCAGAAAAGCGGCGTCGGACTCACAACCTACTCCGACGATCCTTGCAAATTTTGTTTTTTCGCCCGCAACGAGGCCTTCTCTTCGCTGGATAGAAACGCCGTTGTCAGTGCATTGCGCTGGGCTTGTTGTATCTGTTTTCCTGTCAATCCTGCTGCCGGTGCGGCCACAGTGTATTCGTACGCAAGGTCAATATTGCTTATACCGGGATCATCTGTATTGATACTGGCGAGCAAACCCCTCTCGAGAAATTGCTTAAGCGGGTGATCGGCGTACGTCTTCACACTGCTCGTTTGCACATTGCTTGTCAAACAACCTTCGATTGCCACGCGATGCTCAAGCATGTAGTCCATAAGCGGCAGATCATTCCATGCACCTATTCCATGGCCAATGCGCACAGCCCCCAGCTCTTTAATCGCCGTCCAGATATTAAGTGCGCCGACTTCATCGCTGTGTTCCCCGGCGTGAACTGTTATCTGCCAACCAACCGCGCGCGCCTGGCGAAAGTGCTCCTCAAATAATTGCGGGGGGAAATTGATCTCATCTCCCGCGAGATCAAGTGCTACAATGCCATCAGGATACTGCAACAAGGCTTCCAGCTCCTTCAGAGCCACCTGCGGACCATACGTTCGACTTAGAATGCCGATGCTTTTGGCCCGCATCCCAAAATCCCGAATTCCTTCCGCGACGCCATCTAACACAGATTCCACAACCCCTATTGGATCCAATTGATGCGTCGCAGCCATAAACCAGGGGCTGAAACGCAGTTCAAGATAATCAATGCCCTCGCTAGCTGCATCTTCTATATTCTCATAGGCGATTCTGCGGCACGCCTCTAAATCGGCCATCACGGCCGTCAACAATTCAAATTTGGCAATGAATGCCATCACATCCCTTGTGGATGTGGTTACCTGGACATGTGGCCTCAGGCTTTCCACATTGGTTGCGGGAACTGAAATGGCGTGTTTATCTGCAAGATCTAGAATGGTCTCCAATCTTACGTTTCCCTCAATGTGGCGGTGCAGGTCAATAAAGGGAAAAGATGGATCAAGAATGATTTGCGTTTCTCCATACTGAACGGTTGGCTGATCAGGCATGATTAAATGAATCTATGCGGTGGTTGCCTGTTGGTAATAAATTTGCGAGAGGAGATCTTGTTAGCCGTGGGAAATTTCTTGAGGGGATGAAATAAGGTTCCATCTTCGACTTCCTGGGGTTAGGATTTCAGCAGTTCGAGGAAAAAAAAACGTTCACCTTCGCGTTGCGTAACCGCCTCAAAGCCCACATTCTGAGCCAAATTTTCATAATAGGGAAGATCAAGAATTAATTTTGGCCATAACACCGCGTACTCGGCATCGACCGAATCCCTATTAACATCAATCGTAACTGGGAAAACGGCCACATCCCTTCCTTCGTCCAGCCGATGGGGGATTATGGCGTCCCAGATAAAAAAGCGCGATCCGGGAATGAGAACCCGGAATACTTCGCTCAATACCCTGCCGTGATCAAAACTTTGAATATACATCAGTGAATAGAATGATGTCGCCGCCGAGAAAGTCGCATCCAAGAAGCGCATTTCCCTTGCATCCATAATCACCTTTAGGGGTCCGAATGGGGCGCCTTCCAATTCCTCCTTGCTCAGATCAATGGCGACTACCTGGGATCCCTTCAATCTTCCAACAATCCCTTTGCCGCCGCCACCAATATCGAGAATGATTCCCGAGCAGTCGAAATTTTGGACGCTGACTTCTTGTGCCGGAAAATAATAGAGGCGATCTTGGGCAAAGCGCAGTTCATTTTCGCTCACGAAGGTCAATCTCTCCGCTTATGGTGTTAATTATAAGCTTATGCATTTGCACATCGGCGCGTCGTACTGCCTGCTGGGAAACACCCAGCTCCCTGCGTAAATCCGAACATCCCTATTTTCTCGTGAAATGCTTAGCGGGGCAACTGAATGATGATGCTCAACCCATGTCCTGGATCGCTCTCTGCCCGAATACGTCCACCATGACCTTCAACAATGGACTTCGCGATGGCCAGACCTAGCCCCGAGCCACCTTTATCCCGTTGTCGAGATTTGTCCTCTCGATAAAAGCGTTCGAAGAGATGTTCTAATTCTTCAGCCCCAATCCCCGGCCCCGAATCCTGGATACGCAACTCAACATAATCCGAAGTTTGTTCCGCCTGCAGAGAAATTATTCCGCCTTCGGGCGTATAGCGCAGGGCGTTATCCATCAAATTTCCCAATACCTGGGCGATTCGACCGGGATCAACCCTCACCTTATCGAGGTTTGGCGATACATGTATCTCGATATGTATCTTCTTTCGTTTTGCCCGAGGCAAGTGAAAAGCTTCCGCTTCTCGCAGGAGTTGCTCAGGGGGAATCTCCTGATATTCGAACGATAATTCGCCGGCCTCCGCAAGAGAAAGCATGCGCAAATCATCCACCATGGAACTCAGCCTTAACGTTTCCTCATGAACGATGTTTATGACTTCTTGAGACGCCTCGAGGACACCATCGCGTATGCCTTCTGTATGGCTGAGGATAACGCTAAGAGGGGTCCTCAATTCATGCGCGATATCAGCTGTCATTTGTCGCCTTCGATCACGTGATCGGGCCAGATTTGCATTCATCAAATTGAAGGATTTAGCTAGTTCCCCGAGTTCATCATTCGAGCGAACCGCTACTTTTTGGTACAGATCTCCTTCGGCAACCGCGCGTGTTGCCTTCGTCAATTCGGCCAATGGATTGGTAAGGCTTCGGGCTAAGACAATGCCGAATGACACCGCCACAATCGTCGCTCCTAGTAAGCTCAAGATTAAGATGCGAATTAACCTCTCGATGAAGAGCCCGGCTGCGCGGCTCTCGCGAAATGCTCCCCGTCCGACAATCAAGTGTCCCACGGCCGAACCTTCGACCTCGATCGGTTCGCTGTGGCTGAGTTCATCGGCCGCAACCATTCCACCAACATGCCTGCCCGGGCCTGGAAAAACTACCCTCCCGCTGCTGTCGACTAGTGTGAAGGGGCCACCCTCGCCGAAGTTGAGTGCCCGTCCTTCTGAACCGCGCAAGCTCAGGAAGGGAAAGATTCCCTCCACCCCCTCCCAGGTTTCATTTGTCCGATAATATTCACCTAATTGGGAAACAAAATCCTCGCGCCCTTGATCAAAAAGAAAGTTTCCAAATTCCTGGGTGGTAACAAGGCCAACGGAGAGCGTGAGCAAAACCGTCCCCGTCAGGCCAACGATTAAGAAACCCAGGATCAATTTTCCTGTGAGTGAACGCATCAGGTACTAACTGCTCACGAACCGATACCCTACGCCATAAACCGTTTCGATCAGCTGAGGGTCTTTGGGATTTTGTTCAATTTTTGATCGAAGATTCTTGATATGAACATCGATTGTCCTTTCATAACCTTCGAATGCCGTACCCTGGAGAATGTCTAGCAGATCCATTCGAGAAAAGGCACGCCCGGGGGAAGACATCAATGCGCTCAACAAATCGAATTCGGAAGGCGTAAGATCAACAGAATCATCGCCCACCTGAACAAGATGACTTTCTCTGTCGAGCATGACATGCGCTGCTCTAATGACGAGAGCTCTCGGTTCGGTTCTTCCCGACCGTCTTAGGACCGCTCTCACGCGTGCGAGAAGTTCGCGTGGACGGAATGGCTTGGTGACGTAATCGTCGGCGCCAAGCTCAAGCCCGATCACTTTATCGTCTTCTTCAACTTTTGCCGTAAGTAAAATAATTGGCGTATCGCGTTCCTTGCGGTGCAGTCGAATGAACTCATAACCGTTCATTTCCGGCATCATCACGTCAAGGATGATCAAATCTGGTCTTTCTTGACGAGCAACAAATATTGCCTCCTGACCGTTGGGCGCTGTAACCACTCGATAGCCCTCCTGCTCGAGGTAAGCCTTGACGACCGAAACCAGTCTGCGTTCATCGTCAACCACCATGATCGTTTCCGCCATTATGCCTTCTCCACCCCTTCATCCCAGTTGGATATTGAAGCTGCATTCAAACCGCAGCCGTCTTTGCACTTATTACACTTCTACTCCAGATGCTATCAATAATTAGTAAAGAAATTATCGGCAATCATTGCAACGCGATTTCCATTCGATTTGGGGAGCCTAGCGATGATCGCCGCGTTATGCAAAGGGTTTGAAGATGCGCTGAAACTCATGATGTTGCTATAAACTCAATTTCAAGAAATACCTCATCAGCTACGTCGCCAACTAGAGGAACCGAGGGGATAGCGAGATCATAATCAGACCGCAAAACGCGCACTTTACCGAAACCATGAATCCGAGTATTAGACATTGCTGTTATCGTCACCTCGAAGGTTTCTTGTCCAGTTATATTCCTGATCGTTAAATCACCAAGTAATTGGATAGTGAATGACTCTCCAATCTCTACACTTGCAGGCAGGTTTTGTATTTGTGTTGGAGTAAAGACCACAAACTCAAATTGGTTTGTATCTAGAATTCGATTCTGAAGTGCGCGGTTGCGAAAATTATTATCCGTCGTTAGCGTGCGCATATTAATTTTAATTGGTCCCACAATCGAATTCGTGAGATCGTTGAAATCGATGGCGATCTCACCAGCCACCTGGTTGGTTATGCCAATTACTGTATTCAATTCGCCGCGTAAGATCTCATCGATCATAAAACGAACTTCCGATTGAGTAGGGTCGATCGAAAATAAGATCGTCCCATCCGCGGGAGCAGCAGCTAAATCAGTATTCTGCTCAACATCCCCTGTGAGCGCGGGTTGGATAGGAAGCGCAGTGATGGGACCTGATGCCTGCTCTGGCTCCCGTAAATATGCATAGCCGAGTCCAATCCCAGCGATGATCATGACCGCTACGCCAATAACACCCCAACGTTTGATCATAT
>JADFRQ010000069.1 GCA_022561215.1 Chloroflexota bacterium
AGCGAATGATTACACCATTGCCTTCTGGGTCAACGCCACTAACGCCGAATTCTCCATTCGAGGTACCGGAACCGATCATTTCCCGTTCGATTTTGAGCCATACCAACCGACTTCAAACTGGCCGGTCGACTCTGTTTCGGTAGCTTATCAAACTATCGCCTACGATGGTTCGATGCTCTCACTTACTATCGGTTTTTACCGTATCGCGAGCGGCAAGGCCGATTTCATTTCCATCGATGGTGCCGATAAAGAGTTGCTGACAGTTCCCCTGTCCGGCCGGTAGTCAAGCGGTCGTCAGATAGTGGCTTTGATCGACGAAGTCTGTCCAGTTGGAGCTTTTCAATCACTTGTCAATTTTCATCCAAACATTGTCATTTCTGGCGAGTTTGGATTTCGATCATTAATTACGTGGCTCTACTGTCGCTTATCGCGCGCCCAACAAATTATTTGGAGCGAGGAGACGCCACACCATGCGAAAAATACTTCGATATTTCAGCGTCAAATTCGCCGTTTTTTAGCTAAACGTTCGAAGGGCTTTCTAGCCTGGGGAAAACAAGCAGAGCTATATCTTCACTCACTAAACATAGTGGCATCGAAGATCACCTACTGCGCACAATCAGTGGACAATGATTTTTGGTCAACCTTAAACATTTCGGATAAGCTTCAAATACGAGATAAATATAACATTCTGGGTAAAGTTGTCCTTTATGTGGGTAGTTTGATTCAACGAAAAGGTATTGAATGGTTAATCAAGGGTTGGGCCTCACTGCCTGAACAGATCCGGAGCCATAACACCCTTCTAATTGTCGGCGGAGGAGAACAAGAATCAACGTTAAAACAATTAGTGAACCTTACCAGTGCTCAGAATGTCATTTTTACTGGCGCCATTCCAAGGAGAAATTTGCGTCAATATTACGCTATAGCCGATGTCTTCGTCTTCCCTTCTCTCCTTGATGTGTGGGGGTTGGTGGTCAATGAGGCCATGGCTGCTGGCATCCCCGTACTTTGTTCAAGATTTGCCGGATGTGCCGATGAACTAATTATCGAGGGAGTCACTGGAAATACCATCGATCCTAGGGAGATAAATGAATTCGCGAGCTTTCTGGCACATTGGCTTCTTGAAGGTCCTAAACCCCCGGTTGAGCATATCCAACGCCATATAAGCCAATGGAGTTTTCAAGATAGTGAAAAATCAATCCTGCTAGCGATAGAAAAAGCGTTGGGATATCCTGCAGTACTATGAAAGTATTAATGGTTCACAATTTCTATCAGCACCCAGGAGGCGAAGATAAAGTATTTGAGCTTGAGGTTAACCTTCTTCGTAGAAACGCGATGGACGTTAAAACATACACTGCATTCAATAAAGAAATATCAGGAATATCAAAGTTTCAGGTTGGATTGAATGCGTTTTGGTCAAGGAAGACCATTCAAGAGATCTCTTCCCTATTACATACAGAAAAACCAGATATTGTTCACATCCACAATTTGTTCCCGTTGGTGTCGCCTTCGATATATTTCGCTTGTTCCGCTGTAGGAGTCCCAGTAATTCAAACGTTGCACAACTTTCGCCTAATATGCCCCGTAGCTACATTGTTCCGTGCAGGAAGAGTCTGCCATGATTGTGTTGAGAGGGTCTTCGATTGGCCAAGCATAAAACACGCTTGCTATCGGAGCTCACGTTTAGAAACTAGCGCTGTCGCTGGAATGAATTTCACCCATAAGCTTTTGGGAACTTGGAGAAGTAGAGTTGATCGATACATCGCGTTAACTAATTTTGCGAAGGAGCTTTTCATAAAGGGTGGACTGCCGGCAGATAAGATTGTCGTAAAACCTAATTTTGTCCATCCCGATCCAGGCGTCGGTAACAGCAATAGGCTTTATGCTCTTTATGTTGGGAGATTATCTCCTGAGAAGGGTTTGGATCTTTTGCTATCCGCTTGGAAAGATCTAAAACATATTCCCTTAAAAATTGTGGGTGATGGTCCTATGATGGACAATATTCAAACGATTATCTCAAAGGAGAGACTTGAAAATGTAGAGATTCTAGGAAGACTTCCGAGCGATGAAGTTATAAAGCTTATGAAGGGGTCAAGATTTCTTGTCATCCCGTCGAGATGGTATGAAGGCTTTCCAATGACGCTTGTTGAGGCTTTTGCCTGCGGTACTCCAGTTGTGGCATCGAGATTAGGAGGCTTAAATGAAATAATTGAAGATCAAAAAACGGGCATTCATTTCAGCCCAGGAGATCCACAAGACCTTCAATCCAAGGTCACCTGGGCTTGGAATCAGCCCGATAAATTAGAAGAAATTGGCCACTACTCGAGGAAAGCGTTTGAGGTGAAGTACTCAGAAGAAGTGAACTTCCAGGCATTAATTAATATTTACGAAAGCGCCTTATCTTGAAAGGATGAAGTGGCATCCTAATGAATCCGCGTGATAACGTCCTTGGCGTAGCGAGAAACGCCATAAATATGAATCATGCCTTAGAAACGATCCATTACTGGATTGAGCGGCGTGAATTACACTACATTTGCGTCACACCCGCGCATTCGATCATGGCCGCCCAGAGACACAGGCGCGCTTTGGACAGCTGCCACGCTGGTGAATGAGTCTCTCCAGGATCAGGGCGAGTCTCGCCTGCACAAATTCATCGCCTCGACACTCAAATGCAAGTTGGTGGCCGTAGATCATCTAGCGCTCATCCCCTTCACACTTCATGGAGCAATGTCGCTGCTGACTTTCTGTTTGGAGCCCTATGTGAGCGTGGCGGGAATCATGCCCACCAACTTGAATTTTGCCGATCGGACCAGAGATTCGGAGAGAGGAGACTTACGATTGCTGTTTTGGATTGTCACACCCATCACGCTCACATCCTGGAATGAGTGGGCGAATCCCCATCGTTTTCGCCAGCAATTGCGGCAAGAATCCGGTTGATCTGATGTGGATACGGCCCCAAGAGTGGGCGCACTTTCAGTGCACAGGCGGGCGTGTATTGGACTGATAAAAACGGGCAGCACGGATATCCGACTTGCGCGAAGAATAATCCTATCGACAATACAAATTGCGCTGCAAGATTTTATGGTGCAGAGGGTCATTAGGGTTATGGGCAACCCTGCAAAGGATCTTGCTGCTGATACCGGGGGGGCCTAGCGGGCAAGAATGGTGGGTTACAATTCGCGAACGCGCAGACAGTATCGGCGAAATCATATTCGAAAAAAACACATTCCTGATCCGCACGCTGTGAGGGGACACATATCTGAAATTTGGCTATTCAAAAAGGTTCTAAAACGGGAGCGGGAAATGTCGTTGGAGATAGGTTTAGAGAAAATCTGCACCGGGATCGAAGGCCGGTTACGTTCGAAATTTTCGGCCTCGCCGACTGCAGAAACCTTATTTGTGTAAACTATGCCCTCCAGAACAAGATTATGTCACTAGTGAAGAGCAATGAGACGGATATTCAAAGAGTGAACATACTCGGCGTCATGGTGAGCGCCGCGAGCATGAAGCTCACGCTCGCTACCATTGATCGTTGGATCGAAAAACGTGAACCCCACTACGTGTGTGTAACCGGAGTACATGGGGTGATGGAAAGCCAGAAGGATCCAAAGTTAAAAGTCATTCATAATAATGCGGGCCTCGTCACACCTGATGGCATGCCTTTGGTTTGGCTAAGTAGATTACGTGGTTTCTCTCATGTAGAAAGAGTATACGGTCCGGACCTTATGCTTGCGCTCTGCGAACACGGATTGGCACATAGGTACAGACATTTCCTTTATGGAGGAGGAGATGGGGTCGCTGACAAACTAAAAGACTCACTGAAGAAACGTTCCGATGGCATAAACATCGTAGGTACGTATACGCCTCCATTCAGGAATCTGACCGCGGAGGAAGATGCACACGTTGTTAAGATAATCAACCAAGCACAGCCTGATATCGTTTGGGTCGGCTTGAGCACACCAAAGCAAGAGTTATGGATGGCCGAACATCAAAGCAAGCTCGATGCATCCGTACTTATTGGAGTGGGCGCGGCGTTCGATTTCAATGCTGGACTTAAGCTTCAATCACCGCGTTGGATGCAAAAATCCGGACTTGAATGGTTCTTCCGATTAATTTCCGAACCACGTCGATTATGGCGGCGTTATCTGATCAACAATCCTGTATTCGTCACCCTGGTCATTGCCCAATTGCTCGGCATCAAGAAATTCGACAGCGGTCAATCATAAGTTAAAAAGGCATTATGGGCCCAGGAAAGATTTCGCGCCTCAGCATTCAGTTATTCGTCCTCGACATAGCCGTCACACCGATTGGCTTGTTTATCGCCTCGCGACTGCGGTTACTTCTTCCCTACGGACAAGAATTGTCTGCTGAGTCAATCAATTTGCCCTGGCCGGTCTACCTGCTCGCCATCCTTTGTTGGAGCACAGCGCTTTATCTCAACGGCACCTACGACCCGCAGCGCGTGCTGCGCTGGTTCAACGAGGTCATACGCGTCGGATCATCATCCCTTCTGGCGACCGGGCTCCTCGCCGGAGCGCTCTTCCTCACCTATCGAGAAACGTCGCGCCTGCAATTCCTTTACTTTCTTATTGTCAATCTTCTGCTTCTCTTGGGCTACCGCGCGATCTTGAGAATCACCGATAATCTCAGTGGTCGCACCCGCCCTGGCGGGGAGAACCGGGTGCTCGTCATCGGGGCAGGTAAACTGGGGCTCAAGGTCGCGCAGGTCATCCATGATCACAGCCGTTGGGGTTTTGAGCTCGTCGGCTTCCTGGATGACGATAAGCTCAAGCAGGGTGAGCAATACGCCGGTGTTCAAGTCCTCGAAAAAATCTTAGCCGTGCGTCAGGTTGTCGAAGAGTATCAAATCGGTGAAGTTTGGATCGCACTCCCGGTATATGCCTACGATCGCATCAATCTGGTGATGTTTGAACTGGAAGAGCTTCCTGTGAGAATAAAGGTCATTCCCGATTATTTCTCACTGGCGCTCGTGCGCGCCAGAGCGGATGTTCTCGGCGGAATCCCTATTATCGGCCTGCGTGACCCCGTGATCGAGGGCGTTCCCAGGATCGTGAAGCGCATCTTCGACATCATTATGACCACCCTGCTCTTTATTTTGCTCGCGCCGCTGATGCTCTTAATTTCTATCGCCATTCGCCTCGACTCAACCGGATCACCCTTCTTCCGCCAACGGCGCGTCGGCGAAAACGGGCGCCTCTTCGATATGCTCAAATTCCGCACGATGACGCTCGACGCCGAAGAGCGCCAGTATGAAGTCAATGTTGAAAACGAAGAGGGGGAAGTACTGCACAAGAAGAAAGATGATCCGCGCGTAACAAGTGTAGGACGCATTCTGCGCAGGACGAGCCTCGACGAACTCCCTCAGTTGATCAACGTCTTCCGCGGTGAAATGAGCCTGGTTGGGCCGCGACCCGAAATGCCCTGGTTGGTGGACCGCTACAAATCATGGCAGCGAAAACGCTTCGCCGTTCCGCAAGGGATCACGGGTTGGTGGCAGATTAACGGCCGCAGCGAAAAGCCCATGCACCTCAACCCGGAGGACGATCTGTACTACGTTTACAACTATTCGCTTTGGCTGGATATTAAGATCTTGCTGAGGACCCCCATCGCTGTGATCCGAGGAAAGGGGGCCTTCTAACTTTCACGGAAAGATCCCGCGCTCCTTGTAAACGTGCTCCAAACGGCGTAATGCGACTATGTAAGCCGCCGTTCGCCAATCGGTTTCATATTCCTCGGCGGTCTCCTTCACACGAACATAGGCTTTGATCAACTTGCGGTGCAATTTGGAATCAACCTCTTCCAAATCCCAATATTCTCTGCGTTTGTTTTGAAGCCATTCAAAGTAGCTGACGATCACGCCGCCCGCATTGGCGAGAATGTCGGGAAGGATATGGATTCCGCGCTCGCGTAGGATCCTATCCCCGTCCGAATCGGTTGGTCCGTTGGCGCCCTCGATCACCAGCTTTACATTGACCAAAGGCGCCGTGTCGCTCGTGATTTGGCTTTCGAGAGCGGCGGGGATGAAGATATCGGCCACGGTTTGCATATAGGTGAAGTGATCGATGACTTTGGCATTTGGATACCCCGAAATCTTTCCTTTTTTCGTGGCGTACTCGAGAAGTTCATCGGGGTCGATCCCGGCGGGGTTTGAGATCGCCCCGCTCTGGTCTTCCACGGCGATCATTTTCGCGCCGATAGGTTTGAGCAGGCGCGCGGCCCATGAGCCGACATTGCCAAACCCTTGAACGAAGTAGGTGGCCTTCGATAAGTCAAACACTTCATCATCCGCCCAACGCTCGAGAATGTAGACCAATCCCTGCCCGGTGGCCTTCATCCTGCCTTGGCTTCCGCCGGATTCGATCGGTTTTCCCGTCACGATATGAAAACTACTCTGCCGTTCCTGGGGCGGCATCATTGAAAGGAAAGTATCCAAGATCCAGGCCATGATTTGGGGATTCGTGTTCATGTCCGGCGCGGGGATGTCATACTCCGGACCGATGTTGCTTCCCAGTGCATACGTAAACCTGCGCGTGATGCGTTCGAGTTCTCTGGGGGAATGTTTCTTGGGATCGAACTGAATGCCGCCTTTTGCGCCCCCCAGCGGCAGATTGGCGATTGCCGTCTTCCATGTCATCCATGCCGCCAGCGCGCGCACCTCATCAATGTCGACGGCGGGATGATAACGCAGGCCTCCTTTAAATGGGCCCAGCGCGTTATTATGCTGTACCCGGTAGCCCCGGAACATTTGAATGCTGCCATCATCCATGCGCACCGGGAAATGAACCGTGATCTCGTTAACAGTCTCTCGCAGGATCTTGCGAATGTTAGGATCGAGGCTCATCGCATCCGCGGCTTTGTTGAACTGCTCGATAACATTCTCATAGAGGCTCGATTTGCGTTTCATCCTACTCTCCACTTGCTGCCGATAGCGTGCCTAAAATCCGACCAATAATACCCTCATATTCTCAAATAGAAATGGGATTCAGAAATCAGGGATTAGTAACCAGAAAAGCGTAACACGGACTTAAGGGCGTCGCGAGCTGAAGCTTGTTGCAAGTCACCGATTCGCCGGGCAGATATGGAAACCTGCCTTACGCGATGGCGTGATAACCCATGCGCCTATTCCCCGTATCACCCATCAACCTTTTATCTTTTCACCGAGCAGGGATGGAAACCTGCCCTACGCAATGACGTTAGCCTCATGCGCTAATTCCCCGTATCAACCATTTACCTTATCTCTTTACGCCGCGGGATCTTCGTGATGTGCACAACTTCCTACTTATTTTTTGATTGAACCAAAGGGCGCAGCGTGCGCATCAAGTGATGCGCAATGGCTGCAGTAAGGTGATCGTTGGTGAGTTGGCGATAGCCACCTATATAAGCCAACCACCCCGGACAGTTCATGCCTTCCACGGCATGAGATGATTCATCCAACCAATGAATAACCAGGCGCAAGTGGTTAACATCGTGCCATTCGCTGTCGATGGCCTCTCGCATTCGATCAAGATCATCTGCTTTTCCCGGAAGTGCAATCTGGCTCAGGTAAAAGGTCCAATGACCAGACCCGCTATCATGCTCCCAATCCCCTACATCATCCAGTAGCTGGGAGGCAATGGCGATGTTATTTAGAGATTCCTCAATGGACACAAGCATCTCCGGCCGACCTGATGCTTCGGCAAAAGCGGCCATGGTCGTGATAATCGGTGAGACTTTGCCATGCGCCATCATCTGCAGATGTTCTAGTTCGATCGTTGGAAATGAATTTTGTGTTTCCAGCTCCTTTGCCAACCCTGCCACATGATCCCCTGCCAGACGATCGAAGTGACCCCAGAACGGTGTGTGGTTTGCAAATTGGCGACGATAAAGTCCGACGCCATGCGCCCAAAACGCCTGCTGCAGCAGGGCGATCTCCTCCTGGGGATCAGCCTGGCCGTCGACGAGATGATCCAGAAGGATGGAGGCCAGCACGTACATTGTGCCCGCCTCCGCAATATTCAGGAAAGAATCATCCTCAAGATCTCGACATTGTTCCCAGAAGAGCCAGGGCGTACCAGCTAGAACAGGGTTAAGCCCGGCAACTCCCTCGAACTCTCCCTCTGCCGGCCCGCCCAGGAAAGTGCTTTTTGATCGTGCTACTATTTTTAATCGCTTGGGCAGCTGATCGACAAAGTGAAAGAAACGATGATTGAGGCGCTCGAACAAACGCTCGGCGCGCGCCTCGGTGGGCATAATAAGATGCGTCAATTTCAGCTCCGAGAAAATTCTCCGATATCTACAAACTTTTCATTATCACCGAACTAGCGCTCGACCTGTCCAGAAAAAGTGCTCTTTAAACTTAGGAGCTCTCATTCAAGGCGCCGGACCCTCCTGCGAGCCTCAACTCTGAATGTTTATCTTGAAATTAATTTCTCACAGCATTCAAAAGCTTCGTTTATTCGCGAAAGCAGAGCTTTCGCACTCCAGAGAGATCCATTTGGAGTCCGGAAGCTCTGCTTCCGGACGCAGGCGTAGCTGCGAACATCAGCATTCGAGCATTCTATGTTAAAGCAGGCAATAAATTACTGGCAAGAATCATGAGCTAGTGGTAGTGATTCTCGAAATGGGTGATAGTTATTTAAGCGGGCTCCACCACTGCAGGCTGCTGCGGTCGGCGATGTACCCAAGATCGGTAAAAATCTCGCCCAGATCGTCCATGGATAGGCCCGCCTCCTGAAGAACCCGGGTGACCTCCCTCGGTGTTCCCGTGCGTAACGTTTCGCTCAACGCTCGATTTTTCTTCGCTTTCTCAATCAGGCTGATCAGGTTATCCCAGTGACCGTGAGCCATGTACATAGCCTCCCTCTGTTGATTATGCGCACAGACCTAGCGTATCATTTTAATTTAATTTCACACCTTTTCTCCGTCTTGACCATCGCGCATTGCCAGCGCCAGACCAAGCGGAAAAAGCAAGGCGAAAATAATATCCAGGGCAATCGCCGACGCCGGATCATGTTGATAAATCACCATTTCACTCGGCACCAAGGCAAGGAGAATTAAGGCCGAAGCCCAAAAAGAACGTCTGAACTGCGTGCGAACCGCTTTTTCCGACCCAAGTTCGGCGACCACCAATGATAGCGCCACACCTAAAATTAATCCATCGAACACATAGATGGGAATATAAATTGAAGGTCCGACAATTGGTGTGAAGCCTCCGCTTAAGGAGAGCAGAATGTAGAAGAAAGAATAAACAAGTCCGGCGAGGCCTGCCCAAACCAGGCGCCCGCGCTTCTTCCCCTGCCACACTGTGTCGGCGATGCCAAGATTAAGGCCTACAACCGCGCCCTGAATACCACCCCAGAACAAACCTAAGATTGCGCTGCTCAGGAGCCAGATTGGCAGTGTCGTGAATTCCAAACTGGCCTGAAAGAGATCGGGTTTCATGATCGCTGCTGGCACGAGCTGAATGGAGGCCACCAGCGCCATCGCTATCGCTCCGCCGGCAATCGCGCGCACAACTTGCCTGCGAATCTTGGGTGAATTGGCGGACCACCGTCTCTGCGCGATTGCCAGACCAACGGATAGTCTCGGGTATCGTCCAACAACTTCCGGCAGCCCAACCTCATCGGCGACAGCAACAAATGCCGCAGTTGCCGCAGCTCCACCTTTTGAATTGACATCCTCCAGAAGCCCCTCCACTACCTTTTCCAGGCTATTGCGACTTGCGGCCTCCACCGCGGCTGCAGCGCGCACAGGGGGAGCATCATCGCTTATTGCAATGCGCAGGAGATTAACTTCTGACTCACCCGATGGCAATCCCTTCAACGCTTCGGTGATTTTCATACGCACCCGTGGTCGAGGGTACGAATCATAAACTTGCATCAGCGCAGCTACCGCGACACCCTCGGATTGTGCACGTGCCAACCACGGCTCGACAGCAACTGCGTGATGCAGCGCACTGCGGATTAATAGGGAAGCATCTTCGTCGTCCAGGGGAATTTCTCCAGGTGAGCTCACCTGCACAATAGCCAAACTGGGCAGGTCCAACAAACTTATGCCTTGCGCGCGCCACTGTTTAAGCAGCCCATGCACCGCGGATGCTGGTTCCGGGGCCTTTTCATGGGAGCGCTTGGTCCACTGCGATGCGGATCCCACACCTCCCTCCGCCAGCCATTCGTAAAGGCTTTTAGTTTCCTCAGAGGGTTCAACACCCAGTTCCTCCTCGAGTGCTTTTGTGCAGCGCTTGTACACCGCCGCCATCCCCGCCAAATCCCCCAGGCTGCCATGCGCGATCATCAGCGCTCTGTACGCCGGTTCTGGCACATGCCCCAGTGCGATCCAGCGCTCACCCCACTCAAGCGCTTCGGTCCAGCGTTGCTCCTCAACCAAATAATCGAGCAGGCTGTGAATTTTCTGCTCGAACATGGACCGAAGCCGTTCCCTTTCGAGGACCACCCAATCCTCATAAAAGCCTGGCAAGAGTTCGCCACCGTAAGCGGCGACCGCCTTAAGCAGGATATCGACTGAATCTTGCTTACCATCTTCGATGGTGGTGGCATCCAGCCAATAGTCAGAATCTGCATTGAAAGTAATGGAGATCTTGTCGGCAAGGAGATGATCGCTGCCGATTGCCTTGCGCAATCGCCAAAGCGCATGCCGAAGATTACTCCTGGCATTTGCTTCGTTAGCATCTGGCCATAAAAGCCCTGCTAGTTTTTCCCTGCGATGCGCGGTGCCAGCCGACAGGACCAGGTAGGCAAGCAGCGATTGTGCAGGTCGAGAGGGTATCTCAATGCTTGCATGATCCCTCTTCACATCAAACTGCCCAAGCAAATGGACTTTCAGCATCAAATTATCAGCGTTTTCTGTACGTGAACTTCGTTACCACCCTTAGATTCTTTTGGCGATCTAGAGTATAGCACTTCCGGGATTCGAAATTGGAGAACACGCTTAATAAACAGTGTATTCCACGAAGGATAGACAGACGACTGTACCATTGGTGACATCAAAGGCACGCAGCAAACCTGAACGTTCAGATAAATTAAATCCGTAGGAAGGTTAGAAGGAGGCCATAATGGAAAACCCAGATATTCTATTCAAGATCGCAGAAGCCCGGCGCAATGAGCTGATGAAAGAGGCCGAGAATTACCGCCTCGCACTGCAAGCGAAAAAATCTCGACCGTCGGAACCACCTATCACATGGGCGCTTGTTGGCATAACCTTCGCCGCCGTGATTATTGGTCTCGTGGTGTGAGCAAAACACACAATCAAGAGCCTACGCCCGATTGGGCGCAGGCTCACTCAACCGCTGTGCAGAACGTAGGTTGATGCACGAATGATTGTATGAAGAAGGGTTGGCTTAATTGCCTCCCAGGATAACATCCGTCATGATTTGAATATCACCCTCATCAATATTTTGATCGCCATTAAGATCGAAACAGCCCTGATCAGAGGGTGGTGAGAGAATCGCATTCACGAGCGACTGTAAATCGAGGGCATCGACAACCTGATCGCCGTTGCTGTCCGCTTGGCAGCTTTGGGGTCCACCGAGCTCTTGTCGAATGAAGTTTTCGGCATCCGCACGATTGACCACGGAACGGACTGTCATTTCATCGTTGTACATCGTCAGCAGTCCACTGCCATCGCCCTTTCGATCTGCATAAAGCCCCATATGCCAATGTTTTACAAAACCTTCTTCAAATGTATTGTCAACGACTCCTTCCACAACCAATTGATCATTGACGAACAGTGTTACATGGGTCTCCAACTGGCCCGTTTTCGAATTGATTTTGTTTTCTACATAGGCACTTTGCAGGGTCCATCGATTTAGCGGTACCTTCACCGTCTTGGATTGAAAGCTCATAGCGCAATGACCACAGTCCATAATCCCACTGCTGAGCACATGTGTAGTGAAAATGCGCGCATCGGGCACGCCAGATGTTTCTTTGACCGTGAGGGGGCTGAAGCGGTTCCTGGCGGCATCCGCCCAATTGTCCGCATCCATGTAGAACCAGTAGGTGACCAGTACGGGAAGTTTGAAATTTCCATCGAATGTAGGATAGTAGCGCAGGGGATTATCTGGACACGGATCAAGGGTGATTTCGGATTTATGCGATCGTTCGCCGCGATAGGCAAAGTCGGAGGTGTACACCTGTCGACCACACCCGGAACGATTGTGTCTGCCGCTATCAACTTCCCCCTCAAAATCCTCATACCATATTGGAGGTTGCGCCGCCTCCGCGTTTGCACTCGAAAAAAACAAGTCGAAACCGGAGGATAAAGCCCCAAGCTGAAGGGCATTAAGTGTTGCGAAGCCAAATAGGAAAACAATTAGTATCGCGGAAAAGAATTTTAATAGTCGATTTTTGGGGGAGCTAGACCTACTCAACTGTTCACCAATATTTTCATTCGTACGACCGGTATCTGCCCTGTATTCCTCTGTTACAAGTCTATCGACCCCACTCAAGGGCCTCTAGAGTACGCAAGTACTTTGCGATTGAGTACTTTTGTACTTGGGCGAGACGTGAGCAGTGAATCCGGAAATCGGAGCCAGGTTTGCGATGCCTTACGTAGGGCCTGCGAATAAGCATGGTGTTGCAGGGCGGTTCGCGAACCACCCCTACGAAAAACCTCCCGGAGGTTAAAAATAACTACGGGACGCTCAATCCCTTCGCCTGCACCATCATGTAAGCTCCCAACGCACGATCGAGCGCATCCTCTGCACAAATTCGTAATCCTGGATCGGTCTCGCATGCCGGGAGCAAGCCGGCGTTGAAAGCCGCCTCCACCCACGGCGCATACCACTTGGCGAGATCGACATCCACGAAGATGCCGCTCGCCGATGGTGGAACATAATCGGCGCCATTCATCATGCGCAGGAAAAATACGGCCCCTTCGGCACGCGTATTCTCCTGCAGTGGGCAAAATACCAACGGGTTCGTCCCGCATCCTGCGGTGAAGCCATCCACCCAAAGACCGTCGGCCCATTTGGCGAACCATTCCCCGAGTGGCACGTCAGAAAATACCTGGGCTGTTGGCTGCGGCGGCAAATAATCGGCGCTCCATATGCCGCGCTCCACAAAAACAGCGCTTTCCGCGCGTGTCATGGTTGCCTCGGGGCAGTAAAGCAGAGGCGTCGTGCTGCAGCCGGCAACGTAGCCTTGTTGATAAAGAATTTCGATATAGTCATGTGCCCAATGATTGAGGGGGACGTCAACAAAGGTTGGCGATACGACATCCGCCACATACTCATAGGCGCCAATGTCGAAGCTCAACCCCTGCGGTCGAGCATTTCCATCAATATCTACAACAGGCGCACTCAGAGCTCGTCCATTATCGATTGCTGGTGAATTCGCGCTCAGGTGAAAATCATTCCCAGATGGGTTAACGAATAGTGGATCCGTATCGAACAAGTTATCCTCGAGGACATACCCATCCGGAACAGCGTCGCAAAACATCCCCACCCCAGGAGAAAGCAGGTTGTTCCTCACCGTAACGTCATTCTGCGCCCGTGGTTGAAAGATGTTGATCGCATTTTCATGCGGTTTAAAAAAGATATTGTTCTGAATGAGAACCCCTTCCATTCCATGCTCAACGATGATTTGCCCACAACGGTTGGGGTTGGGGTTGGCGAATGTGTTGTTGCTGATGATCCAATTTTCGGTCAGCCCCCGACTTCCCACAATGATCGACCAGCCGCGATTGTTATTGTAAAAGAGATTATTAATCACGCTGATATCAGCTCCCCACTGAAGATAGAGCCCGTGATCGTGGTTCTTGTAACAGTGGGGACACCAGCAACCAAGCTTATCCCCCTCGGTGCATTTCCCGGCCGCTAAATCCAATTCATACTGTTTCTCGTTATCGCATCCATTCTCGCCGGTAGCATATCGACCGTTGTCGTGAATCACGTTGCTATCGTAGGTATGCTTGCTCAATCCCCCGCCTTTGTAACTGCCTAAACCATAGCCTCCCCAGGTTCCAGTACATTTTCTGCCCATGTGGTGGATATTATTCCCGAATATGTAGATGTGGTGCGCGACTCCCGAATTGCTCCAAAAACCACCTTCTGCACAACCTCGCAATTCGAAATTTTCCACGCGCACGTAGCTGGCATTTTTTCCGAAAACCCAGCAGAAATCGCTCTCGTTATCTTCTCCATCCAAAACCGCGCCCCACATATTCTCGGAACGGAAGATTACCCAGGCTTGTTCTGTTCCTCCGCGATTCAAATTGACAATCCTGTCTTCGGGCCACAGACCATCATCGGTGTAGACACCATCGGCGACACAGACCACATCACCGGGAATGACCCCATCCGCGGCTTTTTGGATGGATCGGAAGGGTTCGTTTCTCGTACCTGGATTGGAATCTGAGCCTGAGAGGGCTACATAAAGGGTGCAGGCGGGCTGCTCCGCAGTGGAGATTGATCCAAAGGGAACGAAGAGTCTCGAAGGTTGAGAAAGATTCTGATTATTTGCATCAGTGTTTGAGTCAAGTGGAAGTGCTTCAACACTATGTACATAGAGAGCCAGCGAAATAGCAGCAACAATAAGAATTGGAAAGAGAATCTTTTGTCTGTTCTCCACATTTAATTTTTTCGTAGTTTTCAATTTTGAGATGGTCATCGCAGATTTAACTCATTGCTTGTAGAGGCGGTTCGCGAACCGCCAGTTTATGTGTCGTAAGGACGTTCAATTGAACGCCCCTACGAAAAGCCTCCCGGAGGTTAAAAATAACTACGGGACGCTCAATCCCTTCGCCTGCACCATCATGTAAGCTCCCAACGCACGATCGAGCGCATCCTCTGCACAAATGCGCAATCCTGGATCGGTCTCACATGCCGGGAGCAAGCCGGCGTTGTAAGCCGCCTCCACCCACGG
>JADFRQ010000070.1 GCA_022561215.1 Chloroflexota bacterium
TGGATTCATAGGTTTGGTATTATGTTTGATATGACATAATTAGGTTCCTGGACATCAGGAAAGTGTTACCTATGTCCTGAGGTCGAACTGTAACCCATGTCTTCGAGTCAAACATCGCGAACCGCCCCTACATCGGAACCATCGGCCAGGTGTGCGAACTGCGTTCACCTGGAAACCTGGCCTACCTAGCTCGAGATAATGACGGCATGCCGTGTCCCTACGCATTTTCTTGATGCCCGTACGCATTCCCTTGCTAGGAAAACCGCACTTCTTGAAAAGGACAAAGGTACTCTGGAGATTTAACCCTCGATGCATATACGATAGGTTCATGAAATCGCGCAAAACCCATCTCTACGTTAGCCTCCTGACACTGCTGATACTTAGCAGCCCGCAAAGAGGTTGGTCTGCGGCCATGCAATTGCCGCCAACCACCTTCACCTCAACTTGTTCCCGGAGCGTTTCACTCGCAGGGTCGGATTCAAATCCCGGAACGACGGCGCAGCCGTGGCAAACGATCCAGTATGCTGCGGATCGTGCAAAACCTGGTGATGTCATCTGTGTTCAGCCCGGTCACTACGAGGAGCGGGTCATCATCCGCAATTCCGGGACGGCGCAATCGCCAATTGTCTTTCAGGGACAGCAGGATGCAAAGGGTAATTATCTGACCATTCTCGATGGTTCGAACCCAGTTCCAAAAGGCATCTGGCAGCGCGCAGATGAGGTTGGTTTTGGGGTGTGGAAAACGACGAACTTTCCCTATGTTCCTCGCAACATGATTATTCTAGACCCCCAGGAGCAAGATGTTAACAGGCAATGGAAGCAGATCGGGCACATTATTGATCGTACGATGACAACAGGCCAAAACAGAGGAACTGGTTTTGAGAACCTGGCTAAGCCCCCTGATGCGACAGTAACCCTTGAGTTCACCGGTGCAACAATAAATTATTGGGATGGTGTCGAGGCGATGTTTGGCAACCTGAATGGGGTTACCTACATCCGCTTTCGGGATGGCGATGATCCTGATGATTACGCCATGCGATCATCGCCGGAAGGGGCGGCGGTTACGATTGAGGATGCCAGTTATGTCATTATTCGCGGACTTCAAATTCAAGGCGCGCGCAATGGGGTGATCATCCGCGGCGGAAATGCTCATCACAATGTACTTGAGGACAATCTAATTCTGCATGGGCATGATCGTGTGGTGCTTGAGAATAAAGCGAGTTTCAATCATATTCGTCGTAATGAAATGACGATGAATTACATTTATGATGGGTTTGGTCCGCATGACGCCAACCCCATCAACGAACATATCTACCGCCAATTTAAATATGTTTATGGGCCTTCAGGAAGCGATGACCGCGGTGTGAAAATGTATGATGAGGGGAAGGGCAATGAAATTTATGAGAACGAAATTCATGATGGTTTGATCGGGATAATTATTTGGGGTCTTAGGGGTAGAGTGAGTGATACTAAAATTTATGACAATAGGATCTACAATCACTCCAGCATTGGGATCGCCATCGTCCTCGAACGACTGACGAACGTTCAGATCTATGACAATTTTATTTCCAACGCGAATATCAACATCCGCCCACACCAATACAATGACTTAGCGAGTTCGGGTAGCAGTGTCTACATCTACCGCAATCGCCTGCAACTACCGCCGGATCTCGGCAGCCACATCTACTTTCATTGGTCCTATATCGGGATTCCCTCAGGATTTGTTCACCCTGATATCTGGTTCTATCAAAACAGCTTTATTGGTGGTGAACCGAATCCCACGTTCTCATTCTTTGGCATGGATTACGGAATGTTGAATACGCGCTTTATCAACAACATATTTTCGAGCGACGGTTTTTTGGCGGCCATGCGCCCGGGCTGGCATGAACCCAACCGCATCGATGTATTCGATTACAACTGGGTCGGCGGTAATCAGCGTTATAAGACTAACCCCGCCTGGTTTGGAGAAAACAATATCGAAGCCTGGGGTGAGCAAATGTGGGATGCCACATCAATCCTGGATTTCAAGCTTCCTCCTGACAGCGCGGCCCTGAATGCGGGCATCGATCTTTCAAAATCCTTCACTATCGATGGCCGGACCTATGGCCCTCTTCCAGGAATGTCTGAAGGTTACTTTGCCGGAGATCATCCTGACATAGGCGCGATTCAATCAAGTGTTGAAATACCTATCTTTGATGATGTTCCCGTGGGTCACTGGGCCAGGACTTCCATCGAGACGCTCTACAAGCTTGGATATATCGCCGGCTGCAGCAGCAACCCGCTGCTGTACTGCCCCGAAGCGGACATGACGCGCGCAGAAAGCGCGGTATTTGTGGAGCGCGGGATCCATGGGGCAAGCTATACGCCCATCCAACCAGTGGAGACTGCCTTTACCGACGTACCTCTCTGGGAGTGGTATGCAAAATGGGCGGATGCGCTTTGGGAGGATGGCTATACGGCTGGCTGCGGCATCGATCCGCTGGTCTACTGCCCACTGCAAGAACACACACGCACGGAAGGCACGGTCTTTTTCCTGCGTATGCTGCATGGCCCTGGCTACGTGCCGCCCTCGCCGGCGGGCCTCTTCGCCGATGTTGATATCAGTTTCTGGGGTGCCAAATGGATCGAGGCCGCCTACAGCGCTGGTCTGATCCCGGCCTGCGAGACCTCGCCCGAATTACGATTCTGCCCCGACGACCCACTCGACCGTGCCACGGGCGCGTACATGATGGTGCAGGCGAAGAATCTCTGAGGGCTAAGGTAGCGATATTTTTCAAAGATTGTAGGGGCGGTTCGCGAACCCTGATCATGTTACGCGCTCTAAAAGTGCGTTGCTCCTAATCCTCTCAATATACGTAAATCGATGCCCAAGGACTTCTGTACCAGCCCCCTGAGTACCACGGTACTCTAACTCGAACCCTGCGTCCCTCATAAGATTGTTGCATGAAGAAAGCCTCACAAGTTATTTTATTTCTTATCCTCGGAGCAGGATTTCTTTTTCGCGCAAATGAGGACACTTCATTTGCCGAAGCTGGCGCGTCATTGGACCGTTCCGGAACGCAGTGGTCCCCCTATCTCGAATGGAGTTTCAATAACCCCACGCATTCGGGAAACGCCTACGATTTGATCGCAACGGCGACATTTACACATACGAGCAGCGGCGAAAAACGCACGACGGAGATGTTCTACGATGGCGCCGACACATGGAAATTACGCTTCACCGCCACTCGCAGCGGTACGTGGACTTTTACCACGACGAGCGCCGATTCCGATCTGGATGGAAAAAGCGGTACCGTAACCATTCAAGCCAATCCCGGGGAACCGGGTTTCGTTACGAACTTTGGCAACAAGTGGGGGCGAACAGGAACGGATGAGGCTTTTGTTCCGCAATTTGTGATGTATGCGAGCCCTGAGAGTTATCTAAATCGAGCTGGCAAAATTGATAACGATTTGAACAAGTGGTTTGGTGAGCATGGATTCAATGGATTGCACACTATCGTTGGTTGTGGTTGGTTCGATATCAGCGAAAACAATTGCCAAAATTTGTCGAGCAATAACCCCAATCCTGATCGAGAAACCTTCGCAGCACTAGAACTCCTGATCACCAAAGTTTATAAGGCGGGAGGGGTTGTTCATATTTGGCCCTGGGGTGATGAGCAGCGCGGCATGACTCCGACCAGGTATGGCATCAATGGAACTGTCGATAAACGCTTGCAGCGCTATATCTCGGCGAGATTGGGACCACTTCCCGGTTGGACAATGGGCTATGGTTTTGACCTCAATGAGTGGGTTACCGAAAGCCAGCTAAGAGTGTGGTATGCCTATATGCAGGACCACATGGGATGGTCGCACTATCTTGGTGCGCGTTCCGAGGGCCCGAACCAATATGAACCCGGCGTGAATTTTCCCCAAATTTACGAGGGTTTGGATTACGCATCCTATGAGCAGCATAAGCCGATGTACGACGCTTACGTTGCCACGCTGGCGGCGAGACCGGGAAAGCCAGCCTTCTCCGAAGATCGCTTCCGCATCCGCGACCGAGGGGATCCCAAAGATTATGACATGCAGGAAACGCGCCAGGGGCTCTGGGCTTCCTATATGGCTGGCGGAGTGGCCGGAATTTGGGGCAATTTACTGGGAGTGCAAATTCAGTGGGATGGATCCGTAGCGTATCCCAATCCTGAATGGATCAAAACCAACGCCCTATTCTTCGAAGACCGATTTCTGAAAGATCTGCAGCGCTGCAACTCCTTGACAGACGGCTATTGTCTGCGAGGGCCATCGAATTCGAACTTTATTTTCTACAGAGAAAACACAAGCTCAATTCAAATGGATCTCTCTAAGATGGCAGGTGCGCAACCTGCAATTGCTGTGGATGCGAAGAAGGCCTATCAAGAAATCGATGTAGGATCGCTGAATCCCCAGGATCAAACCTGGATAGCACCGTATAAATCGGATTGGGCCATTGCGGTTGGAGCCTTCGGCAATGCAGCCCGGCAGCCCACCTTTCTGGACGTGCCTTTCGAGCATTGGGCGCATGACGAGATCGAATTGCTTTATCAGCAGGGATACATTGCTGGGTGCGGCATGGACCCGCTCCTGTACTGTCCCGAAGCGAGCATGACGCGGGCAGAAAGCGCCGTTTTTGTTGAGCGCGGGATTCATGGCGCGGGTTATACACCCAAGCAACCTACGCAAACTGCCTTTGCCGATGTACCGCTCTGGGAGTGGTTTGCCAAATGGTCCAATGCTCTCTGGGAGGATGGGTACACGGCCGGCTGTGGCACCGATCCGCTGATCTACTGCCCATTGCAGAAGCACACGCGCACGGAGGGTGCGGTCTTTTTCCTGCGCATGTTAATGGGGTCTAACTATGTCCCGCCGGCTGCGGTGGGCGTATTCAGTGATGTGCCCACGACTTTTTGGGGAGCAAAGTGGATCGAAGCCGCTTATGACGCGGGGCTGATTCCCGCCTGCGAGACAACACCAGATCTTCTCTTCTGCCCGGATGATCCCTTGGACCGCGCCATGGGCGCGTACATGATGGTGCAGGCGAAAGGCTTAGCCACTCCGTAAGGGCGGTTCGCGAACCGCCCTTATATCGGAATCGCAGGGCGGGTGCTTCAAAACTGGCCAGGTGTGCGAGCTACGTTCGCCTCGAAACCTGGCCTACATCAATTGAGAAATACTTCGAAAAAATTTTTGACCTCCCGGAGGTTTCAAACCTCCGGGAGGTTCTTCGTATGCTGTGTCCCATGCATATTTGAATGATTTACGCGTAGGGTTGGTTCGTGAACCGCCCGCCGTTAAATGCCCCGCACACTTGGTACAAAAGTACTCCGCTGGAGAGTACGAGCGTACTCTCACTATCGGCGTCAGCAGAATCTAGAATGAGAAAGCAAGAGACTAATGCCGGAGAGTATGCGAAAGATTTGCCTTCTAGCCCCGACCCTTTGAGCTCCAGGTAAGTATTCCTTAGGAGAATTTTGTCGTGTTAAATCGAAAGAGAATCATCCCCGTTACGATGTTGTTCCTGGTTAGCATGTCAATCCTAGCAAATACGACAATTGGCTCCGCTGCAGGAAACAGTTACTATGTTTCGCCAACCGGGTCCGATTCAAACTCGGGAACCATCGGAAATCCATGGCGCAACCTCTCGTTTGCCGTAAATGTGGCGCGTGCCGGCGACACGATCTTCATGCGCGGCGGGGATCACGCGATGGGCGAGGTGTGGATCCGTCGCTCGCGCGACATGGGGGGCAAGCCAGGTCAGCCGCTGACGATCAAAGCTTATCCTGGCGAAAAGCCGATACTGGCCGGTTCTCGCAGGCTGATTATCGACGCGGATTATGTGCGCGTAGAAGGCCTGAATTTCATTATGCCCTGGACGGCTACTGGATGGGGAACCGGGATCGAGATTGTCAGTAACACATTCACCGGTGCCCAGCCGAAGTATGGCGCTATCTCCATGGGCGGAATCGATGTGCTGATTGAGGGCAATCTCATCCAATACGACGATTCCGGTGGCAACACCATGGATCACGGCATTTATATCCATCGCGGCCAACGTATCACCGTGCGGAACAACCGTGTGATCGGCTCAAAAGGCTACGGTATCCACGTCTATGACGAACAAAAAAGCAGCGATCCTGCTGTTTGGGCGGCGAACCCCTTTTTCTTGAAGGACATAATCATCGAGGGTAATATAGTCTCCGCATCGCAGAGCCGCAGCGGCATCATTGTGGCGAAGGGTAGAGGCGGCGCGTATATCGCGCTCGAGAACATTACGCTGCGTAACAATATACTTTTTGGCAACGCGCTCAACGGCATCCTTATCCGCAATGGGGATCAGGTGAAAGTGTTCAACAACACCATCTACAACAATGGAAGTTCAGCGATTGCGATCACCGGTTCCTCTTCGACTCCTGCATTTGATCCAAGCGATGTGCAAGTCTCGAACAATATCATCAGCGCACCGGCTGGTGTGAGTCATATCTATGTGAACTCGAGTGGGGCAAATATCGTCGTCAATAATAACTTCTATGATTCCGGCCCAAGGATTTCGGGCGCATCGGATCCGAATGCAGTGCTTGGTAACCCGCTGTTCGTGAACCCCGAAACACAAGATTTTCATCTCCAAGAAGCATCTCCGGCCATCGATGTGGGGCTCACTTTGGCCGAGGTACCTGTGGATAAAGACGGTGTCGTCAGACCGCAAGGATCGGCTTTTGATATGGGGGCTTATGAATTTGCAGGCGGTGGACCAACACCCACCTTTGCCGACGTGCCCTTCATCCATTGGGCGCATGATAGCATTGAGAGCCTGTACCAGGCAGGCTACATTTCCGGCTGCAGCACAACGCCACTTCTGTATTGCCCCGAAGCGGGGATGACGCGCGCCGAAAGCGCCGTCTTTGTGGTGCGCGGCGTTCAAGGTGCTGGTTATGTTCCCCCGGATCCGACACAGCAGGTATTCGCGGATGTTCCGCTGTCGGAATGGTACGCCAAATGGGCGGGCCAGCTGTGGGAGGATGGCTACACGGCTGGATGTGGTACCAATCCGCTTGTCTATTGCCCCACTCAAGAACACACGCGCACGGAAGGCACGGTCTTTTTCTTGCGCATGCTGCATGGATCAGGATTTGTGCCCCCCGATCCGATCGGAATTTTCGCCGACGTAGACGTCAGCTTCTGGGGCGCGCGCTGGATTGAGGCGGCTTATAACGCCGGCCTTATCCCTGCTTGCCAAACCGATCCGCTGCTCTTCTGCCCCGATGAGGCACTCGACCGCGCCATGGGCGCGTACATGATGGTGCAGGCAAAGGGGCTGAATGTTCCGTAAATCCCCCGGGGGTATTATTTAATACCTTGCGCGGGTTTCCATACCCGCCCGGCGGGATCCCTTTAAAATCGGTTAGGTATGGAAACCAGGCCTATGTCAATTGAGAAATACTGCGAGAAGAAATTTTCAACCTCCCGGAGGTTCTTTGTACGATGTGCCCCTACGCGTGAAACACAGCCGTGGGAGTTTATCGGCATAATCCCCCTCAAAAACCTAGTACCAGCGTACTTCTTTCTGTTTACCAGCGTCCTCTACAAACCAGGACCATCAGCGCCTATGATCAGGGGTGAAATAGACTGCTTTTGGGAACATCACCACGGGTAGCTGGCTCCACTCTTCGAAGGAGATCCAAATTGAATTTGCCAATATTGCGTTCGGCGCACCTTTTACGTGGGGGGCGAATGATTGGGGGGGTTCTCATACTGGGATTATTTCTTCTCGCCGGATCGAGCGCAGGATTTTTCGCGGAATTAATAAGTCCCTATGCGGTTCAGGCTGCAGAAATCTGTAAGGTCGGGTCACCAAGTGGTGGCGATGATACCAACAAGATCCAAAATGCGATTAACGGCTGTCCCTCAGGGGGGATTATTCTCCTCGAGGCAGGCAAGACCTATACAGCAGGAAGTATCTATCTGAAGTCGAATACCACACTTAAGTTCGGCAGCGCCTCTACCATTCTGCGCGCAAGTCCCGATGCCAGCAAGATTGACACCATCCCGCAGACTTCCCATACCGGATTCATCATTGGCTATAAAGTCAATAACGTAGCCATTGAAGGCCCGGGGAGGATTGAAAAAGTCGCCGAAAACGGTCACTCGATGGTTGAATTTCAACGCTCATCCGGGATCCGAGTTTCCGATATCACCATTGACAGCCGAGGGGTGCACTATTCCGGGTTCCATCTCGTGACTCAGGGCAGCGACAACGTGCTCTTCGAGGGAGTGACCATTTACGGGCAGCAAGTGGGGAGCGGCTGGCCATGGGGTGGCAACGACGGAATTGATATCCAAAACTCACAGAATGTCATCGTGCGCGATTGTTTCGTCGAAACACATGATGACGGCATCGCAATTGCCACGCCCAAGGGCGAAGTTTTGGATAATCTGCTGATCGAAAACTGCACCTTCTCGAGCGATTCGGCCGCCATCAAGTTTGGAACCGGCTCGTTGGCCGATATTCAGAACGTGACTATCCGCAACGTGACCCTGCGCAAGAGCCGTAACGCGGGCATCCGTATTGTCAATCTCGACGGTGGAACCTTCCGCAACATAACCTTCGAAAATCTGACGATTAAGAGCGACGTTAACGTCTGGTTCCTGTGTGGAAAAGGGGGATCAACGGGCGGCGTATGTGTTGCTGCGCGGAACTCCGGCGGCCCACTCGGTGAAATTTTTGATGTGACATTCAGGAATATAACCATTGAAGGAGGGGGCGGAAGTCAATCGAAAATAAATGACATCACGCGGGTCACCTTTCGAGATATCGATTTTGGCGGCGCCAGTGCGACGGTAAAATTCAGCGACATCTGTGGATTAAGCATCTACAACCTGAGCGGCGACCAGAATATAAACATCAGCATTGCTTCGAATGTGAGCAACATAGTCTATAACGGCAGCGCGCCGAAGTGTGGGGGATCATCCGGACCCCCACCTGCGCCAACGCCCGCTCCAAGCCCAACCCCTGCTCCAGGTCCAACATTTGAAGATGTTCCCTTTAGCCATTGGGCGCACAATTATATTGAAGTCCTCTATCAGGATGGTTATGTCGAGGGCTGCGGCACAAATCCGCTGCGCTATTGTCCGGACCAAACGATGACGCGCGCGGAAGGTGCAGTGTTTGTGGTGCGCGGGATTAAGGGTGCGGGGTATTTACCCCCGCAACCAAGCTCGCAAGTGTTCGAAGATGTCCTTCTCAGCACATGGGAGGCCAAGTGGGCCGATGCATTGTGGAAGGAAGCCTATACAGCGGGTTGTGGCACCTCGCCACTGATCTTTTGCCCGAATAATGGGCACACCAGGACCGAGGGGACCGTCTTTTATCTGCGCATGATGCATGGCCCCAACTATTATCCGCCTGATCCCGTAGGATTATTTTCCGATGTCCCCGTGGGATTTTGGGGCGCCCGCTGGGCAGAGGCGGCATACCAGGTAGGCCTGATCCCGGCTTGTGAGACATCACCATCTTTGCAATTCTGCCCTGATGAAGCGCTCACACGCGCCATGGGCGCTTATATGATGGTCCAGGCGAAGGGGTTGAACGTACCGCAAGGTTTTTTGGAGTGCACTACAAATTGTCGGTCAATCGTACTTGGTGTAGGGGCAATTCATGAATTGCCCCATCGTATATCCTTCAACAACTGATTTTGCACATCAGACAAGTTTCGTAGGGGCTCTTCGCGAACCGCCCTTACGCAAACTCATTCTCACATTCGGTAGGGGCACGGCATGCCGTGCCCCTACGAGGTTAAGATTGGGTGTCGCTATTTGAAAGGGTTCATCATCACCAAGCTCTGCTTCGGCCTTGTGCATCTTGTCCTCAGGACAGGCCAGCCTCACGCCCACTCATACTTATTGCACCTTTCCTTGCCCAAAACCCCTGGTACCAAAGTACCCAGTAGAAAAGGACAAGCGTACTCTCTCCTGCTGACCCCGCCCTCCCTAAAATAAAGACGCGGCACCGCGCAATTAATCAGGATTGGATCCATGGATCAGAGACAAGCACGTCATCGCATTCTCTTTCTGCTTGCGATCTTCCTTCTGTTTGGGTTGATGGCACTGTTTCTATTCAAGCCAACTGCGGGAGGCGCGCAGCTCGAGTTCTATTACGTGGCAACCAACGGCAGCGATTCAAGCGGCGATGGTTCGTCTGCCAAGCCCTGGGCAACCATCACGCATGCATTGGATTCGGTTCCCGACAGCAGCACCATCCTTGTGAGGCCAGGCACCTACACGGGGCGCGTGCGCCTGCGAGGTACTTTTCCGAAAGGTGTCACAGTGCTTTCGGAGATTCCTTATCAAGCGCGTCTGCGCAACAACGGGACCGTGGTGACCAGTTTTTATGGGCAGGGAATAACCCTCGAGGGTTTCGATATTGCGCATAGCGGCCCCGGTTCAGGAGCGTTGGTGATTCAAATCCAGGATTTGCGCGGCGCACCTGGCGGTGCAGACAGGGTGGGCAGGATCACCCTGCGCGACAACATCCTCCACGATAGCTACAACAACGACATCCTCAAGGTTAATAACGGAGTCGAGAAGATCCTTATTGAGGGCAATATTTTCTACAACCAGACAGGCAGCGACGAACACATCGATATCAACAGCGTCACCGATGTGATCGTCCAAGACAATATCTTTTTTAACGATTTCGAGGGCAGCGGCCGTATAAATGGCAATAACACCAGCAGTTATATTGTGATCAAAGATAGCAACGCCGATCATGACACCGTGATCGGTAGCCAAAACATCACGGTGCGGCGCAATGTCTTTCTCAATTGGCAAGGTTCTACAGGACATAATTTTGTGCTTATTGGTGAGGATGGGAAATCCTATTATGAGGGGATCGACATTCTGGTCGAGAACAATTTGCTCCTGGGGAATTCGTCCAACGTCATGCGCGCCCCATTTGGTGTAAAAGGTGGAAAAAACGTCACGTTTCGCAACAACACAATTGTGGGTGATCTGCCTTCCCTGGCTTACGTGATGCGGCTCAACATGGAAGGAAATAACCCGGCGAATGAAAACATACAGTTTTTTAACAATATTTGGTCGGATCCGACGGGAACCATGGGTGCAGAGAATGCCACACGGGGAAATGACTTTTCCGATACACCGCCTGGCCAGACAGCATCATTTGATCTGGACAACAACTTGTTTTGGAATGGCGGCGCAGCGCTGCCGTATGACGCCGGTGAATTAATTAATTACGACGATGATCTTAATCGCCTTTTTGAAAATCCTATGCTGCCAGACCAGGTAGGGATTCAACTTCCGCGCTGGATTGCTGCAGAGAATCGATTCGCCGATGGGTCCTTGAGCATTCGCAGGGCATTTCAAAAACTGGTTGTGCAGTACGGGATGCCGAATGCCCTTAGCCCTGTGCTTGATGTCGGCAATGCTGCCAATAGCCCAGCGGAGGACATTCTTGGCAACCCTCGGCCCTATGGCGGTTCGCCGGATATTGGCGCCATCGAGTTGCTCGTCGCCAATGCACTTCCCGGTGATTTAAATCTTGATGGCGCAGTGGATGAGATCGATGTGCGCTTATGCGTGGCGGTTATCTTGGGGTTGGAGAATGATCCCGCAATTATTGCCCGCTCTGATATCAATCTCGATCGAGAAACGAATGCGCTCGACCTGCAGTTGATCGTCAACGCCTATCTGGGCAACTGAGGTCAAGCATTGCGCAACGAACTTTTGAAAAATCATCTGGAGCGGGTTTATGAAGTCAAAAACCAGTTATCTGCCGTTGAAACCCGGCCATAGGAATAAGGAATTGCAATGAAATTAAAAGGTTTTGCGCTTTCCATCTTGTTTACCTTGTTTATCGTGATTGGCGCACGCGCGTCATCAGGCGCAATCACCCTCCGCGCCGGCGAGGGGATCGGCTCACCTGGACTAGAGGGGTTGGTCATCCCCATCGATTTGACTTCCGAAGTTGGTACGGATGTTGCCGCGCTTAATTTCAACCTTTATTTCGACGCCAATCAGCTGGTGATCACGGATGTGAGTGCGGGCTCGGCCGCGGTTGCGGCCGGCAAAGAAGTTGTGAGCTCCTTGATTGATGCAGGCACTGTGCGCGTTGTTGTTTACGGACTCAATCAGTCTACCATCGGCGATGGAACCATCGTTAATATTGTTTTCAACATTCTTCCAAATGCAGCGCTTGGTGCAACAGCTTTGGATTTTGGCCTGCTTTCCACTGTGGCACATCCGGATGCGTCCCCGATCTTGGGCCTAACTGCATATTCAGGCTCTATTAACATTGAATCTGCAAGCACATTTCTCGACGTTCCCAGGGGCCATTGGGCGTATGACTACATTGAAGCGCTTTATCAACAGGGCTACGTTGCCGGCTGCAGCACGACACCTCTGCTTTATTGCCCCGGGGCAAACATGACGCGCGCCGAAAGCGCTGTGTTTGTGGAGCGCGGCATCTGGAACGCCAATTATTTGCCGCCGCAGCCTACAGCCCAGGTCTTTTCCGACGTGGCGCTGGGCGAATGGTTCGCTAAATGGGCCAACGGCCTTTGGGGCGATGGCTACACCGCAGGATGCGGCACGAACCCATTGGTATTTTGTCCGTTGCAGGAGAATACACGTGCCGAAGGGGCCGTATTTTTCCTGCGTATGATGCATGGTGCCAATTATGTCCCGCCTTCGGCGAGCGGCATCTTTGAAGATGTCGATCTCGCCAAATGGTATGCACCCTGGGTGGAGGCGGCATACAACGCAGGCTTGCTCCCGCCATGCGCAACAGATCCCGGATTGCGCATTTGTGCCGAAGATGCTTTGGATCGCGCGATGGGCGCCTTCATGATGGTGCAGGCGAAGGGGCTGAGCGTCCCGTAGTTACTTTTAACCCCCCGGAGGTTGTAAACCCTCCGGGAGGTTTTTCGTAGGGGCGTTCAATTGAACGCCCCTACATCAGAGATCGGTTATCAATATCCGCGTGAGGCTTTTCATAACCCTGCGGTATCGAGAACGATTTTTGATGTAGGGGCGGTTCGCGAACGGCCCTTAAAGAACCATTGTTGATCCAATGAGAAATTATTCGTACCGGCGTTCAATTGAACGTCTCTATGCTACATAAGCTGGCGGCTCGCGAACGACCATACGGATGATCACTCGAAAGGCAGTAGCGAAGGCAATGTTAAAAATCGCAAGACAAATAGAACAAGAAAAACGAATGCGGCTGGTATTCGCCATTTTCTTGGTTAGCCTACTTTCGCTGGCCTTTTTTGTTTATAGTGTTGATGCCCTCTCACCAGATGAAATTCTCAGCGCTCCTGCAGAGAACCTAACCTATTATGTCTCCCCATCCGGCTCAGACGCTAATCCCGGCACAGAGAACCAACCTTTCAAAACGATCCAAAAAGCCGCAGATATTGTTGAAGCGGGTGATACGGTGCTGGTGGCCGACGGCGTGTACACGGACACGGATAATAATGGAATGGTCGTCCGACTTAAAACAAAAATCGGAACTGCAGAAAAGCCCATCACTTTCAGGTCCGTGAACAAATGGGGTGCAAGAATCGATGGGGATGACTTTACGACCGACTTCGGTTTCTACCTCTCAGGCTCTCACTATATCCGTATCGAAGGCTTTGAAATAACCGCTATCAAAGATACGGGCATAAACATGAGCGGCGAAAACAGTCATCACCAAATTTTATGGAATAATATTCATGATATTGCCCGAATTAAAATCCCCTACACCGGCAGTGTTTGTGGCGGCAACAACGGCATTAAAACCGGTACCCTGACCACCGACGTTACCATCGAAAATAATATTATTCACTCGATTGGCCGCTTGCCTACCGAGGGTGACAGCTGCAACTACAACCACGATCATGGTGTTTATGTTTACGGACAAGGCCACCTGATTCGCAACAACCTGTTTTATGATCTCACCGCCGGCTGGGGACTGCAGCTCTCCCCCGGGAATGCGGATATCAAAATTATCAACAACACGTTTGCTTTTCCCAATCCCGGTCGCGGCGGCCACATCGTCTTATGGGGGAGCAAAGACAACATCCTGATCGAAAATAATATCTTTTATCAGCCAACCAATGCCCCCATTCGCAATGATGCGTCTTGCGCAAATAAAACCAATATTACGATTCGCAACAATATTACTGATCTGGGAAAGATGATAGATGGCTCGTCCTGCAGCTTTGACATAGCCGGAAATTTTCTCAACACCGATCCGCAATTTGTCAGCACAAATCCGGGCAATCCTGATTTCAATTTGTCCGCAAATTCGCCGGCAATTGACCGAGGCCTAAGCACGAACGCACCTGCCACCGATATCGTCGGTACCACGCGCCCCCAGGGGCCTGCCGTGGACATCGGCGCCTATGAGTACGTGGTCGATGACGTAGCGCCGACCTTTATCGACGTCCCCTTCGATCATTGGGCACATGACTATATCGAAATTCTTTATCAACAAGGCTACGTTGCCGGCTGCAGCACGACGCCTCTGCTTTATTGCCCCGGGGCAAACATGACGCGCGCCGAAAGCGCTGTGTTTGTGGAGCGCGGCATCTGGAGCGCCGATTATTTGCCGCCGCAGCCTACAGCCCAGGTCTTTTCCGACGTGGCGCTGGGCGAATGGTTCGCCAAATGGGTCGATGGTCTTTGGAGCGATGGCTACACCGCAGGATGCGGCACGAACCCGTTGGTATTTTGCCCACTGCAGGAGAATACGCGTGCCGAA
>JADFRQ010000071.1 GCA_022561215.1 Chloroflexota bacterium
CAGATTTTGAAGAGTTATCAGCCGAAGAGATGTTGGAACGCTCTGCCGCATTTTATGCACATATTCGGCGCAGAAGAAGCGTGCGCGATTTCTCCAGCAGACCGGTCGCGCGTGTGTTAATCGAAAACTGCTTGCTGGCGGCAGGCACGGCTCCCAACGGGGCGAATATGCAGCCGTGGTATTTTGTCGCCATCTCCGATTCGGAGGTGAAGCACGAAATTCGAGTTGCGGCTGAAGAAGAGGAGATCGAATTTTATTCGAAGCGCGCTCCTCAAGAATGGCTGGATGCATTGCAACCTCTTGGAACCGATGAACATAAACCGTTTTTGGAAATAGCCCCCTGGCTAATTGTGATCTTCGCTCAAAGCCATGGGGTTCTGCCGGATGGCCGAAGGGTAAAAAATTACTATGTTCAGGAATCCGTGGGCATCGCAACGGGATTATTAATTGCAGCACTGCATCAGACAGGTCTGGCAACGCTCACGCATACGCCGAGCCCGATGGGATTTCTCAATAAGATCCTCGATCGTCCCAAAAACGAAAGACCCTTTTTGCTTCTGGTTGTTGGTTACCCGGAGAAGAATGCAAAAGTTCCCATCATCACGAAGAAAGCGCTGAACGAAATAGCAGCATTTATCTAAGTCAGCTCTATGAGAAATTGATCTCGCGATCTTGATCTTGGAAAAATACGAGCAATCTTTTTTTTCTAATCGACTGTTATTAAACGAGATCCATCATCATCTTCGCTAAGCTCGTGTTTGGCAGGCCCTCCTCGGACATGAAATCGAGGGTTCTCAATAAAAGAAGGACAGAAAAAGTGCGCTCAAGCAATCAAAAATCCATATCGTAGGTTGGGGTCTCCATGCCCAACTGTTGGTGGAATTTCGTCAATCATGGGTTGTTGGCAATCGGCCTCGGCACGGGGATCTCTGCTGTGCTTAAATGCGGCCAGGTATGGAAACCTGGCCTGCTGATAATGAAATTGCTCTTTCGCTGTCCGGCAGCGCGGAAAATTTCTGGCCGAAACCTGCTGTTTGAGGGAAAGGTTATAATTCAACCGCGCGATGATAAGTGGCTTTTCGGAGGAAGAAAATATGCCGGATTACCTGTTTCGAGGCACTCTATCAGATCTCGATCCGGATCTCGACGAGCTTTCGAAACTTGAAGCTGAGAGACAGTTCAGGAAATTAATTCTTATTCCATCGGAAAGTACGGCTCCAATGGCGGTGCGGGAAGCACTGGCTTCGCCTTTTCAAAATATCTATGCCGAAGGTTATCCATCGAAAGCCATGCTGGGGCTGATGGAGGATGAACTCCACGATTGCGAAATCATTCTTGCTCATTACCGCCGCTACTCCGACCGCCGGTACTACAAAGGTGTTGAATATGTCAATATCATCGAGGCATTGACTCAAAGGCGTGCTGCGGCGGCTTTCGCCGCCAATGGCATTTCTGCCGAAGGGATATTTGTAAATGTGCAGCCTCTTTCGGGAGCACCGGCGAACAACGCTGTCTACCATGCATTGGTCAAACCGGGTGAGACGGTAATGGGTATGAACCTGATGCACGGCGGCCACCTGACCCATGGATCGCCGGTAAATCGATCCGGAAAACTGTACAACATCGTTTCCTACGGCGTAGATAAAGAATCTGAGAAGATCGATTTTGAACATGTGATGCAATTGGCAGAACAACATCAGCCGAAGATGATCATCGCCGGTTTTTCTTCCTATCCATGGTGTGTAAAGTGGGAGAAATTTCGCGAGATTGCAGATAGCTGTGGCGCAATTTTGCTCGCGGATATTGCGCATGTGGCCGGCCTAATCGCTACGGGAGAATATCCTTCTCCAGTTGGCATCGCTGATGTGATTACCTTAACCACACACAAATCGCTCTGCGGGCCCCGCGGCGCTGCCATATTAACAACCTCTCCGCGGCTAAGCCGATTGATTGATCGGGCCGTCTTTCCCGGCGAACAAGGTGGTCCACATATTAATAACATGATGGCACAAGCCGTCGCATTCAAGTTGGCGCGTACGGATCAATTTAAACAGCTGCAAGTGCAAATCAAGGCGAACTGTGTCGCTTTGACAGATGCGCTGGCATCTTCCGGCCTCAGGATCCCTTATGGCGGCACGGATACACACATGGCGAATATCGATGTGAGCACCATCAGGGGAAAGGATGGTTCGCACCTTTCAGGTGATCAGGCAGCACGTATTCTTGATTTGGCTGGAATTGTGATGAATCGAAACACAATCCCCGGGGACACTTCGGCTTTAAATCCATCGGGTTTACGCTTCGGGACGCCATGGATTACCCAGCGCGGATTTCGAGAGGACGAATGTGTTCAGCTTGCGGGGCTAATTTCCCGGATCCTGCATGCATGCAGGCCGTTCTCTATCGCCAAGCGTCGTGGCAGGGCAATGCGATCAAAAATCGATTTTGATGTGCTGAACGAAACCCGTATGCAAACAAGAGATTTGGCGCAAAGCCTGGGGATCGATTATGTGGCATCCACTTCTGGCTACCCACATTTCTATTACCTGGATGATAAACAACCTGCTACTCCGTTCGCCATAATCGAGATCGAAGGCGTGCGAGCGGCAGACTATATGCGCTGGTTGACGAAGGTGCGCTCGGATCGGATGGAACCAGGATCCCGTGTGCACACGACATTGATGCTGCCTGACAGGTCGACCAAGGTGATCCTCCAACTTGATAAAAAATCCGATGGTTGGTCCATCATGCTTCCTTCCGATGATTTTCCCGTAGTAATAATGTGGCTTAGGGATCTATCGGATGGTTTTGTGGTCTTCGACCCTGAAGATGATCAGCGAAAATTCCCTGGCCCAATCGTCGTTCGGCTAAAGGGGGGGTTGGATAAATTGCCGGATGGCGCGATCGAGGCGCAGGTTAATGAAAAGCCGTGGTATTTGGGGATGCGCGAGCAATCCGCCGAGGCCTTGCCAGAGTTTGCCTGGAGCGCAGAGCCAGCGCGAGATTTGCGACGGACAAATCTCCATCAAACCCATCTCGATCTTGGAGCGAAAATGGTTCATTTTGCGGGCTGGGATATGCCGGTGTGGTATTCCTCGGTTTGGGAGGAACATAAGGTGACACGGACCAAAGCCGGTTTGTTTGATGTTAGCCATATGGGTGTATATCAGGTTGAAGGATCATCGGCTTGCAGGTTTTTGGATAGTGTGACTACGAACGACATTGCTTCTCTGGAAATGGGTGAGTCGCTTTATGCCCAATTCCTTGATCCCAGTGCGGCAGTATTGGATGATTTGATGGTGTATCGCCGCGCAAATGAAAGCTATTTGGTCGTCGCCAATGCATCCAACGATGACAGGAATTGGGAATGGCTCAATGCAGTGCGCGAGGGCAAGGTGCGTGTCGAAAATCGACAGCCCTCTGCGCATGCATTTGGACTAGATTGTCAGCTTCGAAACTTGCGTGATCCTGAAGAAGGCGCGGACATGCGCGTTGATCTGGCTATCCAAGGCCCTATGAGTCGGGATATATTGATCGCGCTTGGGTCGGATCCTACAACACTCGAGCAATTACGGCGGCTGAAGTGGGCCGGGGTGATGGAGGGTGTATTTGGGGGAATTAATCTCGTGCTGAGCAGGACGGGTTACACAGGCGAGCGTGTGGCATATGAACTATTCGTCCATCCAAAAGACAGTACCGATCTTTGGAACTTGCTATTGGAAATCGGTGACCCGTTTGGCTTAAAGCCAATTGGGCTCGGCGCGCGGGATTCCCTGCGCACCGAGGCTGGTCTGCCATTGTATGGTCAGGAAATGGCAGGCGAAATGAAGTTGGGTGTGGGCGATGCCGGTTTTGCTTCTTTTGTAAAAACATACAAACCATGGTTTATCGGTCGGCATGCCTTTTTGCAACAAGAGAAAAAGAGAGAAGCGCAGGTGGCGCGTTTCCGTTTCAACGATAAAGGTGTACGTATGGCACACTATGGCGATCCAGTGGTTAACCGGCGAGGACAGGTGATCGGCAAAGTGACTTCATGTGCGGTCGACCTGGATGGGTATCTACTTGGCCAGGCCTATCTCAAGAAAAAATATAGTGCTCAAGGCACAGCGATCGGCGTGTTTCAAAGCGCCTCGGATCGGGGGGGCAAGGCTCCGGCAACATTAGCAGTAGGAGATCGTGTGAGCATACCGACCCCGGCGACTATTCTGTCTCGTTTTCCCTAAATCCAATTTGCACGAGCATTAAGAGCATAGAAATGAACAGAAGTCCTTCTCAATAAGTGAAGGACTTCTGTTTCAACTAGGGGCAGGAAAATTCCTGCCCGAACGGATACCAACGATTAGATGTTGTTTACGATGTTACTGAACACGTTACCGATAGCAGGTCCGAGTAGTGCCAGGATTACGATCACCACAACGGCGACCAATACAAGAATTAAAGCATATTCAACAAGACCCTGGCCCTTTTCCTTAGGAGCGAACAACATAGTATTTCACCACCTTCCTCAAGTTTATTTCCCATTGATCTGTCTAGGGATTGCTAGGGGAAAAAATCAAAATTCCCGTAACGAGTTCAACGATAGCATAATCAGGTGGCAACCCTCCTTACAATCAACTTTCAATGAGCGAAAAAGAGATAGTGCTCTGGTACTATGCGCATATTTGGAAAATCGTGTATTTTGTTGGCAGGTTAATTGGCTTACAGGGTTTGGGCGGCGGCAGTCCTTGTGTAGGATTATCCGTGGATGCTGCTCGCCCGAAGAAGATGTCCGCAGCTTATTATGGTAAATCTTTAATCCGCGCTTGCGGAGATAGCGATTGGAATTCACTTCAGACTGCGAAAATGATCAAATGCTTGCCGAAAGACAAAAGCCCATCCAATGGACGGGCTTTTATTTGCCACTAGGGGTGAGAAGTTTCTCACCTTGACGGATAGCAACGATCAAATGTTAGTTACGATATTACTGAATACGTTGCCGATGGCTGGTCCGAGCAATGCCAGGATGACGATCACCACGACGGCGACCAAAACAAGGATTAAAGCGTATTCAACAAGGCCCTGGCCCTTTTCTTTCGGTGCGAACAGCATTTTGTTTCACCACCTTTCTCAAATGAATTTTTCCCACTTTTGCATGATTGATGGGAGGACTATCCATAAAATACCTCACCAAGAGCAACGCAAGCATCATTCTGTGGGAGTTCTAGTTTACAGTAACCTCTGGATACAAAGAAAACGATAGTCCTCAGGTACTACCACAATAAGAATTAAATTTCACCTAATGTCCACGGAAGGGCGCCGGTTTAACCCGCGCAGCGAGGAAATTTGGGGGTCCGATACAAGCTCGCCTATTTTTGCAGAATTAAAATGAGTTTACAGGACGCTTTTTGCTGCACTTAATACGGCTTCATATTCGGGTTCATCGCCAAGGGCCTTCATATAGTCCGCATAAACGACGCGATCATCGCGATCCACCACAAAAACGGCGCGCCTGAGAATGCGCTTTTCCTTGATCAAGGTGCCATACTTTGGGCCAAAATCAGCGTATTGATGATCGGAAAGCGTCGTTAGTCGATCCACCGATGCCTGCAAACACCAACGCTCTTGGGTAAAGGGTAAGTCCATGCTAATCACGAAAATATGCACATCCTCACCCAGGCTCGTTGCTTCCTCATTGAACCGCCGTGTCTCTATATCGCACACGGAAGTATCCAGCGACGGAACTGCGGCCAGAATACGGACTTTCCCCGAAGTTTCCTCCAGGGGATTATGTTCCGACCAATCTTGGGCAATGGCAACGAAGCTGGGCGCTTTTTGTTGGAGTTGAATGTCTGCTCCTAGGACAGTTTGATCTTGGCCAGCAAATTGGATTAATCCAGTCCGCGCTACGGTCATTAGAAATTCTCCTGAATTGACTAATTTGAAACAAAGAAACTTTTCGATAGGAAGCTGTTTTCCTAATTCTAAACGATATTCACAGGCAAAATATTGGAATGCGGTGTGCTTGTGTGCAGGTCACGTACGCGAAAAGAGCGCGCTACCGATTTATGTTTTGAATTTGCGGAGAGGCAGATTCAAGAACGCCATGTTGCACTCTTATGCAACGAGGCTGACGAGGAAAGACGCAATAATAATTACAGCAAAGACGATGAACACAATTTGCCGAACGAGAAGCCGACGTTTTTGTCTTCGACTGAGAGGCTGTGGTTTTTTCTTTGACATTTTTAGCTCAGCGCTGATGATACCATGCAGGTAGTCTTGATGTCTAGCAGCCGCGACACCACGCCGGCATAAGCGTCGCTAGGTTGATCATAAACCTCCAAGAATGAACCAGAAGTTGGAAGGTGTTGCATGATCGAACCGCGGCCCGAGCCATTTAAGGGATTGCCCCAAAAGAACAATACTTTCAATAGCAGGATAGAAAACCGAATTCTTTCAATTTACCGCGATCCGATCACAGGTGTAAGGGCGATGCGGGCTGAAGCCCGGGCCAGTCACCCTTACTGCTGGTTTTTGACAAGGTACATTACAAAACCGCTCTTTTGAGACAGCCCCCATAACAACCGATGGGACAGCATTGAATCTGGCGTTGCTATGTTATCTTCTCTTTTCTCCGCTACCATTTGAGGCAAATAACCCATTCGCGATAGATATCAAAAATGCAATGGTCACCATCGCCACAAATGCGGATCCACTGAGGGATTGGATCATATTTGCCAAGCCATCGATAGGCACAGGGTCCATAATTACACCTTTCTTTTATTCTGCTGCAACGGGAAATGCAAACCTGTTTTGGTTCGATAAACAAATTGCTGTGCTATACTTTGGCGCGTTTTTATAAGTTGGGCTCGCATCAAGATCCTTGAATTCACAAATGAGAATCGATGATCAAGAACAAGGCTATCGTTAAGATTGTGCAGCGTGATACGAAGTACGTCATTGTCGAATCTGCAATCTGGTGCAGCAGTCCGCTTTGCCGCCTCATAGGGCTTCAATTTAGCAAGCCGTTGGAACCTGATCATGGGTTGCTATTGGCCAATCGAAATGAAAGTGTCGCTGGCTCATCGATCCACATGTTCTTCGTTTTTTATCCAATTGCTGCAATTTGGATTAACAATCATGGCCTAATCACCAGCGCGCAGTTGGCCAAACCCTGGCGCCCGTACTATGCCTCACCAGAGCCAGCGCGCTACATCCTCGAGGCCCCTCCCGAAACATTGAGTCGAGTTTCGGTTGGCGACGAAATCGACTTTCTCCCAGCATAATATTAATATTCAACATTCGTTATATTCGATTGCATTTTAGGATCAAGAAAACGTAGACAGCGTGTTTCACTGACTGACAAAAATCTCCGCCGGTAATGCAATTCCATTCACTTTGAATTTATCGGCGAACTTGGGCCGAAGCCCAGTGGATTTCAGCAATCCGCTCACGCGTCCATTCCGGAATTCTGTCTGTTCAAAGACAAAAAGATCCTGCATTACGATGTTCTCGCCCTCCATGCCCTGGACTTCAGTCGCTTTCACAACTCTGCGCGTTCCATCGCGCATGCGACTGACATGGATGATTAAGTCGATGGCGGAGGCGAGTTGCTCGCGGATTGCTTTTAGTGGCAGTTCAATTCCCGCCATGAGCACCATGGTCTCGACACGCCGCAATGTGTCGCGTGGGCTGTTGGAGTGAATGGTGGTTAGCGAACCATCATGGCCGGTATTCATAGCTTGAAGCATGTCAAGTGCTTCTCCACCACGCGCTTCGCCTATGATGATCCGATCGGGCCGCATGCGCAATGCATTGATTAAAAGCTGTCGAATGGTTACTTCGCCTCGGCCTTCTACATTTGGCGGTCGATACTCCATGCGCACGACGTGCTCTTGTTTAAGCTGTAACTCCGCCGTGTCTTCAATCGTGATTATCCTTTCGTTATTGGGAATAAATTCTGTGAACACGTTCAAGAGCGTTGTTTTTCCGCTTCCGGTCCCTCCAGAAATGATCGTATTGATGCGCGCTTCAACACAGGCTTTTGAGAAACTGACAAAATTAGCCGTCAGTGTGTGGTTAGCAATTAAATCCTGGAAGGTATACGGTGTTTGCGCAAACTTTCGAATCGTGAGCGCGGGGCCGTCTATGGCCAATGGCGGAATAGTTGCGTTTACCCGGTAGCCATTGGGTAAGCGAGCGTCTACCATCGGCGAGGATTCATCCACTCGTCTTCCCAAAGGCGAAACAATGCGATCGATTATGCGCATCAAATGTGCTTCATTTTCAAATACCACATCGGTCTTTTCGATTACGCCGAACCGCTCAACATAAATATTAGAATAACCATTGACCATTACCTCGGTGATGGTTTCATCCTGCAGCAGGGGTTCCAGGGGTCCATATCCCATGATATCGGCGAGCACCCAATCTAACATGCGATCGCGCTCGACGCGTGTACAAATCAAGTTTTCGTCCGACAAACATTGGTTAAAAAACGTCTCGATCATCTGGCGCATCTTTGACTGATCGCGCAGTTCAACTTCATCTCCCGTCTCCGCTAAAAGACGACGCTGTACGGTATTTCTAATTATGTACACATCGTTATTGCTCTCGACCGAATCATTTGGTTGCAAATCGCGCGGAGCACCAAAAGTAGTATCCATTGCGGGACGGTTATTGAACATCAATTCCTCCTTCGTGAATGCTGGGCTTACCTACCAATGATTAAGGAAGAACAGGAATCCTTAACTCTTGGCCGAGAACGATCACATTCGGATCGGATATTTCGCTCGCTAAGGCGATCGCGCAAACTGTCGACTGATAGCGATTTGCCAGCAGCGTAAGGTATTCGCCTTCTTGCACAACATGCGTTTTGATCGTTTGGTTCAAAATAGAGCGTTGCGTGGATTCCTTATAGGCATCAAAGGAGATGCAATAATTTCCTGGCACAATCCCCAGGGCGCTACGATAGCGTTCGTAGGCGACACTGTAATTCCCCACAGGTTGGCGTAGTTTTGCGCTTCTGCAAGGAGCGCCGCTTGCGCCGGATCTTCGCGCGAGGCGCGTAATCGGAGCTTGCTCAGCTCGACCGCCGAACGGTAAAGCAAGACCGCGGATTCATAGTTGTCTTGCGCGCCTTGGGCATCTGCGGCTTTGAGCTGCGCTTCATACAGTCTCAATACAGCTTGCGGGTCTTCTTCGGCAAGAATCACAGCGCGTTGAAAATCTTCCAGTGCAAATTCATACTCGCTGTTTTTCATACGATTATCACCACGTGCAACATAAGCTTCATATAGAGTTTGCAGCGCTGTCCCGGTGGCGTAGTCGGGATCTTTGCTATTGATCACTTCAAGACCAGCGATGACATCCGTCCAACGACCTTTTATGAAATTTGCTTGCGCATCGAGATAAAAGCGCGCCAGTTCTCGTTCGGTCTTGATCTCAGGGTATTGTGGGCGAAGAACAAGCGCTTTGCGAAAATAGCTCTCAGCGACCTTTAATGCCTCAAGCGAATCAGCTTGCCTTACGAGAACCTTGCGAGCGGCGTTGACATAGCTCGTGAAGAGGCGATCTTCGACAATCTCAGACTGAACAATCGGATCGAGCACGCGGAGGTTTTCATATCCAGTCGCAGCCTGCTGCCATTCCTGCGCCAGGTTGTGCATTTCCGCTTGATCAAAAATTTCACTCATATAGGAAAGGTTATCAAGATTCGCCAGAAGTAATGGGACATCGCGATAGTTTGGCTCTTGCCCAGCGATATCCTCAAGGATCATGCGGGCGTTTCCCCAATTATGAAGTTCAATACTGTTTGTTGCATCAGAGTATCGATTTTGGAGCATCGCAGCCGAAAATGGCTGCATAAGCACCGGTTGAAGCCCCGGAAAATTAGCCCCTCGATTTGCGATCTCTTCTAGCAGACTTAATGCTTCACTCGGTCTATCTGCACGCAGCAGGGCTTCTGCATCTCGAAATTTTGCGGATTGTTCGATCAAAAAAATTTCTTGTTCAATCGCCTTGCGCGCGACGCCCACTTTTTCCTGGATAAGGTTGGAAAATGCCTGAAATCCCAAAATAACAAACACGCCAACAACCCCCGCCACGAGAACGCGAGAGGTATAGGTAGTCAAACGAACCTTTTTGGCATTTACACCATCTTGCTCTTCCTGGTTATCCAGTTGAGCGCGGAGAATAAGATCTTGCTTCAGCGTCCGCAGTTCTTGCTCAAGTGGAAAGTGCTCCATCAGCCAATCTACTTCGTGAAGGCTTGCTTGCCACTCCCCTTCTTGGAAGTGCTGCAATGCCGAATGGAAAAGAGGATGATCTCGATAGGATTCAATCTGCTGTTGGTTCATGGAAAACCTCGTCGCCTGCTTTTAAAATCATTAGTAGACCGCGGAATTTAATAGGGTGTCAAAAAGCTGATCGAGAATGGGAACCATCGGCCCAAGGATGACGGCGAACATTGACGGAAAAATGAAGAGCATTAAGGGGAAGAGCATTTTAATCGGCATTTTTCGCGCCTGCTCTTGCGCTCTAAATCGGCGCTCAATGCGCATTTGCTTGGCTTGAGCATGCAGGGTTTGGGTGATGCTCATCCCAAGCTTGTCGGATTGAATAATGACGGCTATAAAACTGCTCAATTCAGTGACATCCAAGCGCTCCGCTATATTTCGCAGCGCAATCCGTCTAGGTATGCCCATCCCGATTTCTGTAACCACCCTTCCAAATTCTTTCGCTAGCGCAGTGTCCCAGTGTTCACTTATTCTTTGCAGCGATTGATCGAATCCCAGGCCGGCATGCGCGCAAACGCTCAACATATCAAGTGCATCAGGCAATGCTTTTACGATAGCCATCTTGCGTGCACGCACCTTCCGGCGAAGCCAGGTTTTCGGGAGATTGGCCAAGACCAGCAGCGCAATTCCACTCCAAACAAATTTTCCAAGGTTGAATGGTTCCGCTTCTGAAATAAAACTTGCGTTGCTGGGTGCATTTCCTGAAGCCAATGACCCCCTTAGCAACGAGAAGGCAAAGATCACTCCGAGAAGCGTGAAAATGATGCGAAACAAATAAAACCCGCGCGGGGTTAATCCCATCGGGTTTCCAGCAAGCGCCAGCTGATACTTAAGTGTTGTTGAGAGCTCGCCGGGGGTTAATCGACCGATAAGGTCCGCTGTTTTGGCAATTGCCGGTGAAAGGACGCGCTCGCGAAACGATCCGGATAGCTCAGTCCTTTGAACAGGGGTGGCAGTGGTTATATCGGGTTGTTCTGCATCAGAGATGTACTGCATGACGCGCTTTGTCAATTCATCAGCACTACTTGAGCGCAATCCGATCAAGAAAAATACGACTCCAGAAATTGCCAGGATCAGTGCAATAAAAGTGGCTAGGGTTGGCTGCATCTTTTATCCTTCACAAAAATCTCCTCCTGCGAGATTTGATAGCTTCTATATATCGATCTTGGCGATGCGTTGGATGGCAAAGTGGCCTAGAATTATTCCAATAAGAGCGCCAATCGGAATACAACGCATAGCACCTGGAGCAAATAGGCCGCTCATATATTCCTGATTCATCATAAAAAGCAGTCCGCCGATAAAGAATGGCAGGACGGAAAGTAAATAACCGGTGAAGCGTTGCTGGGTGGTGATCACCCGAACTTCTCCGAAGAGGCGAATGCGCTCGCGAATGGTTTCCGAGACCGCGCTGAGCATCGTAGCAAGATTGCCGCCAACCTGGTATTGAATGTCAATCGCGGTCACGACCAGATCCAAATCGGCATTTCTCATCCGGGTTGCCAGATTGCCCAAAGCTTGGGGGAGGGGAACACCGAGACCTGCTTCATGGACGGCTCGTTTAAATTCGATCGAGGCCGGCGGTTTCATTTCATTCATCACAAGTTCCACAGATTGCAGCAGGCTAAATCCGGAGCGAACAGCGCCGTTGATCAGAACCAGAACATCCAGAAGCTGCTTTTCAAACTTCAAGCGGCGTTTGCTGATCTTCCGGCGCATGTAAATGCCAGGCACGAGATACACAATCATCGCCAGTCCTGCGCCAGACAGAATGGACCCCGAGATAAGCCATGCCACTAGAAAGCTCGCGAGCGTTAGAACAAAACGGATCAAAATGAATTCGGTCACAGTTACTCGCCAATCGGCGCGTAAAAGATTCGTGGCTATTTTTTCTGAGTTGAGGGAGGAAAGCATCATGTTCAATTGAATTCGGAATGTGGCCAGTCTAGATCGTCCGCGTGCCTAACCCCTTCGCGAAAGAGATTGCGGAACCAAGGCATAAGTATTCACGCGTTCAAGCGTCGGATCACCAGGAGCAAAAACCTTCGCAAGGCCGTAGGCAACCAGGCCCAGCGCTATAAAAAACATACCGGCTACGACGATGAGTGTCTGCGTTCCAGGGGCCATATGTCAATTCCTCCGTGATGTTTTTCTGTTCCCTTGTCTAATCATCCCGCCCGGTTGGTTGCCAAACGAGAGCGTAGTTTGGGCAGGAGCGATTGCTTTGTCCCTTCCTCCTGGCCATTGGGACTAATCTCTGCGAGCGCTTTCGCAATCTCACGCATGGATTTGGGCAGCGTCCAATTCTCTACCCCGCAGACCACGCGCAGCTTCATATGCTTTCTCAAAGGTCGCGACATCCAAGCTGATGCGCGCCTGGGGGTAAATTTGATTCCAATCTGCTTCGATAAGCAGCAGCGCTTGTCCGCTTGATTGGGATTGCTCCTGCAGCGCATTTTGCAGCTGCCATAGAGCCTGGCGCAGATATTTTTTTGACTGACCGGTCGAATTTGATTCCCATAACATGCTTGCCAAAACCTCGCGCCCATGCGGATGATCAAGATAAATCAGAAGGTAGAAAGAAGAGCTCTTGAACTTTGCGTGAATCAAAACCCTTCAATGTTTGGTGCTTGAGATCAATGGAGAACTTCCCAAAAAGCTTGATATTTAATGTGTTCACGTCGAACCTCGAATGCTTTTCTGCTTGCGCTTTTGGATTGGTGGGTTGGTTCTTTCAGGCTTCCAGATCGAAATGCGGTGCATCCAGCGCGCGTTAATAGATAGCATCGGGCTACCTTTTAGGAACGAAAATTGGCACGAATTTGCTGGTTGTTGGCTGAATTTTCGATTGGTAATCAAAAGTACAGGGAGCGAGGAATCACTTGGGGATGCGCAATGGAAAACTTTCTGATTCCATCCTCTCAACCCCTATTTCCATCTTGCGGGAAATGGTAAAGTTGTTGTATAAATGTCTAAGCACAAAAGGACCTCTCGTGTCTGTTGTGCGCTGCCTCGGCGGGTCATGAGCCCGCCGAGGCTTTTCTTTGTCCTAAAACGGCGCAAACCGGCCAGGTGGCCGGTTTCGCAATTGGCTCAGCGAGCGGTTTGCCAAAGCGATAGTTTGGCAAGCGACCAACATAATCTCTCGCTTCGTAGCCTCCACATTATGGCGCAGATGAGTTTGAATTCAGCCAATCGGCAAGTGGTTTATAGAAAAAAAACTGGATCTGGATCGTAACAAAAGATCCTCCAGCTTGCTCTCTCCTCCTTTTTTCCGGGGTAATTTGGACAAAAGGGTCAGCGATGTAGTGTATGGGTGAGTCCATGTATAGACTACCATATTCCGGATAGCTATTCAACTTTTAGGACTTATCAGATTGTTTAAAATATTGATGGCTGAACACAGAAAGATGCGAAGTATTTACACAGATTTATTTGCCAAACCCCACCGCTGGATCTAATTCGGGAGCTTGCGATCTATTTGCCGCGGGGCGCAAATCATGAGTACCAGGGCTCTGTGAGAACAATACCTCGCGATTTTTGTACTTCTGGCTTTTGCAGATTTCAGGAAAAGTGATTTTAAGGGATCTGGGAGGTATTGAGAGCGGATATTCCTGCATAATGATAGGAGCAAAAAGGTCAGTATAGGCGTACTATTGATCTCGACAGGAATACGTGCTTATACTCACATGATTGCTAAATATACGTGAGTAGAAAAGCCATAGGAGGCAATGCATGTTTCATGGATCGCGAATTGGATGGGGGATCACGGCGTCATTCGTTATTGCCGCAATGTTCCTTGTTAGTTTCATACCGGCAAACCTTGGGCCCACAACACAGGGTGCGGCGCCTTTTGTCCCCGGGCAAATTATCGTTGGATTGAAAAACGGAGTTTCTCCTGCTGAAGTGGCGCGCAGTTTAAATGCTTCGAGTGTCACTTTCCTGGGAGGAGGCCGTGCTTATCTCCTTGACCTCGTCGGCGATCCGCTAACGAGAGCGGCGCAGGCGCGCGTTTTGCCTGGTGTGAGCTATGCCGAGCCAAACTGGATGCGCCAGCTGCATGTTGGCCCTGATGACCCTGGTTATCCAAACAAGTGGGATTTGGATAACGGTGGGACCTTATGTGATGGCTCAGATTGCGCCTCAGCTGACGCAGATATGGACTGGCAGGAGGCCTACGATTATCTTGGCTTCGATTTCAGGTTTGGCCGTAATCGCGGTGATCGACACGGGCATCGACGCGGGTCATCCTGATCTGAATGACAAGCTGGTTCCAGGCTACGATTTTTTGGACGGCGATGACAACCCCCATGACACCTACGGTCATGGCTCCCATGTCAGTGGCGTTGCGGCCGGGGAAACGCATACTGCTA
>JADFRQ010000123.1 GCA_022561215.1 Chloroflexota bacterium
AGTGGTCCTGGCAGTGGGTTTTCCCCTCACACCGTCTTTCCAAAGATCCTCGCACTGGGGTAATTCGCCGACATCATACCAACCCCTCCACCACCCAAAAAGCCATCCGCAATGCTGCCCGCATGGCGAAGATTCCCAAGCACGTCACCCCGCATACCTTACGCCATAGTTTCGCTACCCATGTGCTCGAAAATGGTTACGATATCCGCACAGTTCAAGAGCTTCTCGGCCATAAAGACGTAAAAACAACGATGATCTACACACATGTGCTCAATCGCGGCGGCCTGGCGGTACGCAGTCCTCTGGATGAGATTGGGAATTTGAGATTGGGGGATGGAGATTAGAGATTGGAGATTGGGAGTGGAAATAAACATGATTGGCTGACTGGTGAATGAAGATCGCCGTTAGGGTGGCGCCTTATAGATAATCCCTGCCTCATCAGCATAATAGTAAAAGACCGGACGAGAACTGTATTTTGCAAGTAGCTCACGATTTCGCGTGGATTACGCGGATGCTCCTGCCGATTAGCAGACACATTGGCCTCGAACGCATCCACGGGCGAGGATACGAAGTGCTCAGCGCCTGCAGTTTTGGCCGGTGGCGCCCGTGATGAGAATAAGTTTTGCTGTTCATCTTAATTTCCTCTGTCTGCTTCCGCCCGGATTCGCGGGTGCAATCTCCCACTCTTTAACAAATGCCTGTTCCTGATCCAGAGCATGCAACGACGAATAATGGGCTACCTGTTCCCCCACTCGCCTTAACCTATCCCGTAGTCCCTCATCCTTCAAGGAACCGTCTTGATTGAATTTTTGCCACGCCCGCGGGATGGAAACTTGCTCTGGAATGACCCAGGCATGCAATGCGCGCCCGACATTGCGAAGACTGACCAGCGCATTGCTTGCCCCCATCACGCCGCCAGACACACCTACCAGCCCAATCAACTTGCCTTCAAATTCCTTGAAACCCATAAGGTCCAGGGCATTTTTCAGGACGCCGCTCATGCCGCCATGGTATTCAGGCGAGCCAAGAATCACCCCGTCCGCATCCCGGATTTCCTCGCGCAGCCTGTAAACGTCCTCGGGGTAGTTGCGCTCTCTGGGATTCCCGCTGGAAAAGGGAAGATCGTATTCTCGAAGATCCAAAAGCAGCGTTTCCGCCCCGGCCTCCCTGGCGCCTTCAAGCGCGATACGAACTGCCTTGCGGGTATAACTGCCGGGCCTGAGACTTCCGCTTATGCCCAGCACTTTTACCTGTGAGGCGATTCGATTGCTGTCGTTGTTTTTCACACGTTCCCCCTAGTCAACGGCAACGAGCGCCGCGATACTGTTGATTGGATCCCCGCTAGTTTGCAGGGCATTCCAGGTGTCACCGCGGTCGTCGCTGAAATGGAGAGACCCATCGGCCATCCCTGCGAAAAGGCGCCCATTTGAAATGGAGAGCGCATAGGGCATGACCCTGGACGATTCCGACAAGCCGACCAACGCTTCCCAGGGCCCCTCGCCTTGCCAGCGGTAGACATGGGCATCGGCGGCATGATTGCCCTGAAAGGTTCCGGAATGAGCCAGCCCAGGATGATAAGTTGCTGAAATGAACCAGGTGTCGGGGTCGGCCGGATCAACTGCCAATGCCCAAACGTAGTGCCGATCGCGACCCCTATTCGAGGATTTCCAGATCTTCCCACCATCTAGGCTCCAGGCGGCGCCGCCGCCACCCACCTCGTATGCCCGGTTCGAATCGGTGGGATGCCATGTTAGTTCATGGGCATCCTTGACCGCGCCAGGCCGGTGATCTTCCCATGTATCTCCACCATCGCGGCTGTACATCACGCCGCCAAGCTCGATCCCTACCAACAGGAGCTGCGGGTCCTTCGGATTGGGAGCAATCGTGCGCACATGCGACGTCCACGGCCGCGGCGGAAAACTCCAGGTAGGTGCAGAAGGAATGGAACGCAAGGCAGAAAGTTCTTCCCACGCCTGCGCCCCGCCCACGCTTTTAAAGAGCTTGCTCGGCTCGGTGCCTGCGTAGACGGTTCCGTCTGCCGCACTTACGGCCACCGAGTAGACATTGGGTTCCGGAAAGTCCACGTTCTCCCATGTGCGACCCCGATCCCGACTATTCCATAAACCGTTGCCGGAAGTGCCCACATAAAGGATGTCGGAATTGCCTGGATCAACAGCAATGTTTTGGACTCCTTTGCCGCGCAATGCTTTTTCTAGCCTCCAACCAGCGCTATTCTTGCTAATGCGGGCAAACGAATTACCGGTGGCGATAAATAAGTCGGTCATCTCCAGCTCCTATACTATTCGTTCACTACTTTACTGTTCTTATCTGAACTTTATACTTAAAAAAAGGCCTGTATTATGCACCTTCACCAAGTCCGAGTTTGCGGCACAGCCTGGCAAGTTCGTCTTGTTCTGGAGCCGTCAGGCAGCCGAACTCTTGCGCGATCGCATGTACATGCAGCGGAAGTGTACGTTCGATATAAGCGCAGCCTTCTTCGGTGATGCTGACATTCACGATACGACGGTCATCGAGATCTTGCCGGCGCTTGACGAACGCGCAACGTTCCAAGGAGTCAACGATGGCGACCACGTTGCTCTTGCTGACGAGCAGCTTTTCGCCAATCGTCTTCTGCGGCAAGGGCCCCAGATGATAGAGGGCCTCCAGCGCGCCAAACTGCGAACTGCTTAAATCGGTAACTGCCCGATGGGCGCTAATTCGTCTTGTCACGGATTGCGTAGAGCGCAGAAGTTTGATATAGGCGTTGAGCGCGCGCGTCTCTTTAGGTGATCCGGCGTAATGTGAACCCATACTATTTGTTTCTCATCGAACTGTTCATTTATGAACTAATTATAGGAGCGATGACGGGGAAAGTCAACCTAGCTTCCAGTTATGACCTATTGGAAGATATTGATCACCAAAATCATCCAAAACGCGCAAATTCAAGGAGCGCATCAAAATCGCCGGTTGCTAAACCAATGGCATGGTCCGCACCACCATAGTAAATCCAAACCTGATTTCCAACGCGGATATTTGCCGAAGAGAAAACGACGTTGGGCACGTTCCCCTGCAATTCCCAGCGCTCTTCTGGTGCCATGATCCAATCGCGCGGTCTATTAA
>JADFRQ010000072.1 GCA_022561215.1 Chloroflexota bacterium
ACCGATGCATCAACCGATGAAAACATACACCCGGTCATAAAGTGCGATTCAGTTTATAAAATTTTTGGCGAAAATATTGGGTGTGAAGAAGAGCAGCGTAGAGATCGTGGCTGGAGAAAAGAGTCTCAGTAAGATTGTTTCTGTCCTTGATCTTTCCGCGCGCCAGGTAGAGCAAAGAATTTTGGCTGGCCTCAAACAACAGGATGAAAAAGAAACATGACGATTCTGGTCTAAACCTTGGTGGAGTTTGTCTGCGCTGCTATTGCAATTCCCTCGGTAGAAATCTCCACTCCCCCAGCTTCTAGCTTCCATAACGATTCAAAGGCAACATTTTTAATTTCTTGCTCCTCGGAATTTAGTGCCTCGAAGACATCCATAAGAAGATCAGAAATGCCGAAGGATGCGATTGTTTTTAACGACGCAATCTGCTGATCTTGGCTCCCCGTGAGCAACGCACGGCGAAGGACTTCATGCACTCCTTTACCGGCGCTAATCCCCATCGAATTTTGCGAGGCGAAATTAATCAGCCATTCAACATCAGCCGCGCGTTCTGGGCGGCTGCGTATCATTTTTGCCGGATTTATTCTCTGCTCCAAAACTTCGGTTGCTGCATTTCTCACGATGGCCTGGTCGTCTTCAATCTGAATCTTCTTCAGCTGTTCCGTAATATCATCGCGCTGAACGCGCCCCAGACCGTATACGGCAGCTCGCCGAATGGCAACATCTTTCATTGCGGCTGCTTCCGCGAGCATGGCCACTCCTTCTCCCAAATGCGATGAAAGCGCCTGCGCCCCAATAAGCTGATCGGCTGCGGCTCCTTCAAGCAGAAGGCGGCCCAGGATGATCAAGCTCTCCGAAGTTCCAATTGCGGCCAGGCTTAGGCAAATTGAAAAGCGAACCGCCTCCTCTTCTTCACTGCGCAATCTTTGCTCAAGCGCGCCGATGGATTCGCTCGATTTTAGCCCGCCAATCCCGAGGGCGCCCAGCGTTCGGCTTGCGGCGGATTGTGAATTTAGCATTTTTTCGAAAAGGGCTTTTGCTGGCTTCTCCTCTGCATGAACTACAGCCTGCAGCGCTCTTAGTCTGATTCCATATGGGCTGTGTTCGTCTTGCATTTTTACGGCGATCGCGCTGAGAATATGATTTCTCCATCTAGCCTTCGCAGGCGCATCTCTGAGCCAAAATCCTGCCGCTAACAGAGCTCTCGAAAGTGGATCATCCATCCGATTTACCAGGGCGCTAACATACTCAACCATATCGCTCTGCACCGCAAAATAGCGTAACGTCATCACTCTAGGCTGCCAGTCATCCGCCAAATCAATCGGAGTCCCCTCGTTGCTCCTTAGCGCGGAAGCCGCAAAATGAGCACCGACGCTTGGATTAGAAAACGCAATTTCATTATCTGCGCGGGAGCTTAGGATCCCTGAGGCAAGCAAATCGGATAGGGGAATGCCGCGATCAATGCGATCTCGGGCTATGGTTGCCTTGCTGCCGTTGATCCATTGCAAGGCGAGCGACTGTGCCGCGTTTTGCTCGTCAGGCGATAACATGCGACGTTGGTAGGCGAGCATGCATTTATTGAGTGTTGGCTGCGCGAGGTCCCCAACATAGGCTGCCCATACCCGCAGCGTAACTTCGAGTGGAGAATATGCAGGCCTTGAGACGCGTAGCCAGGCATTCAATAAACTCGGGTCAATTTCCGCCACTTGATCACTGGACATCGCAGGTTGGATATGCGTTTGCCAGGCTCTTGCCCAGCCGTCTAAGTAGCGTTCAATTTCGCGCTGATTCCACGGTGCAATAGGCATGGCATGCAAGCCGGCTTTTAGGATGCCATCGTAGCCGCGTGTGGGTCCCGCGGCGATAATTTGATGTTGTGGAAATTCGTTGTGGAATGTTGACAACCATTCTGCAATTGTCGCAATTTCGGGTTCTGGCAACTCATCGATTCCATCGATTAGAAGCAATACGCGCCCCTCGCGCAAATGAGGCCGCAAATAGCGCGGCAGAAAGCGCGATAGGCCTGGAGAAGCAGCCGCTCTGCAGGCGTCAATAATTACGCTGAAAACTTCTGACTTTGGCTTGATAGGGAGGATGATATCCGCGGCATGAATGAAGATTGGCAAACGCGCATTTTTGTTGGAAGATGGCGGATGCTCATTAAGCAGCGCGAATGCAAGGTAGGCCAGGGCTGTGGTTTTTCCGGAGCCAAAATCGCCTGTGATCAATACATTTATGTCGCTATCCAATAACTGTTTGATAGGCATTGACGGCGTTTGGTAAATTGCAGATAGGATATTCCAATCTGCGTACATTGGCATAATGCGGTGATACAAATTCTCGGTTTCATCGAGATTAAGTGGCTCTGTTGGCGGATGATCGAGAAGAATGTGAGGCGCCAGGATCACCTGGCGCAAACTAAAAATTGGCTTCGCAAGATGGAGATTATCAAGTCGGAAAAGCAGATCTTGGATATAAGGCTCGGCTGTCGATGCGGAGATATTTTCACGAAATGTAGAAAATTGCGAGGCACTCCACCTGAAAGCCAGGGTGAGCAGCGGGCGCAATCGACGCAGCATCCAATAAATAAATAGGCCAAGAAAAAGGCCTACAAGAAATTCTGGTGTATCGAATCGTGTTCCAAATATGGACATACTTAATCAGCCTGAATACAAGATCCGCTTGCACTGCTCGCAATGGACAAGTCCCGTTCCCTTACGAATAATTTGCTGAGTAGATTCCGAGGGCGCAACACCGCAAAGGCTGCAATTGCTGCCCTCGAGAATCGCGACAGCATACCCTCCGCCGCGTAATCTCAGCTTTTCGTAAATCTCCAGATCCTCAACCGATACGCTGGCTAAAGCGCCTTCGCGATTGCCCTCGTGCCGAGCTAACTCCAGATTCAATTGCTCCTGCTCCAGAAGTAATGTTTTAATCTCCGAGGCGCGATCGTTCTCAAGGTTTTCCAATTGGCCGAGCAGTGATTCATGTTTAATCTCTGCCTCTTCTTGTTCCATCATCAGCTCGAGCTGGCGCTCTTCTAAAGTTGCAAGGTGCCTGTTCAGCGCCTCTGATTCCATCTGTAGATCTTGCAATTCCCGAGGGTTCTGGATTTTTCCTGCGTATAGTTTTGATTCTGTTCGCTCTATTTTATACTTCTGGTCGCCTACTGCTCCTTCTGCCAGATTGACGGCTGAATTTTGTGCGGCAAGATCTTCCGCTGCTTTTGATAAATCAGTTTTTACTCCTTCTATCGTCTCGTCATCTTCCAAAATCGCGAGAATTTCATCCACCCGTTGCTTTGTTTTATCGATGAGCAGGTCAATTTCCTGCAGCCGAAAAAGGTTATGGGCACGACTCATGTTGGCATTATAGTTGCGGTCTACAAGTGGAGGCAAGGTTGCGGTGGCGTCTAGTGGGATGCCATCGTACAATCCCGCCTATGAGTGATCGCAGCGAGATTGTCCGAGCCGTCATTCTGAGCATATTAATTGCAATTCTCACATTGCTGCCCTACCTCGTTGCGCAGCAAATTACCCGCCCTGGAGATGTATTTAGCGGATTCTTGCTTAACCCAATTGATGGATTTAGTTATCTAGCTAAAATGCGCCAGGGAGAGCAGGGGGGGTGGTTATTTGAATTGCCCTATGCCGCGGAACCGGGAGCGGGTTCCTTTCTATTCGTTTTTTACCTCTTTTTAGGTCATCTCTCGCGAGTTACCAACATTTCAGCAATTATTTTATTTCATCTTGTACGCGTAATAGCAGGTGCAACACTATTCATCACTGTATTTTTCTTTCTGAAAATGTTTCTTTTCGAACGCGTGCTGCGCTGGATGGCTTATGGATTAATCCTCGTCGGCTCAGGTTTGGGATGGATCGCAATCCCTTTTAATATTTTGGCAAGTGATCTCGCCATTCCTGAATCGATCCCCTTTCTCAGCGCTTACGCGAACCCACACTTTCCAATCGCGGCAACACTCTTTTTGCTGCTGATCATGATGACCTTAAGCTCAAAATCAATATCGCTGACACGTATCGGGGCGGCGATATTTTTTTCAACTTTGTTGGCTTTGATTCAACCGTTCGTAATTCTCACTCTTGGGGTGATCCTTTCTGGCTGGGTGCTGTGGGAAGCAGTGTTTCGATCTCAGGCAACAAGTGGCAATGAAAGGAAACGAATTTCCGGTGGGGTACTTTCTACAGCACTAGGTCTGGGAATCGGCGCCATGCCGGTGCTGGTTTATGATGTCGTCCTCACGCTAAGGCATCCTGCTATCGCCGCATGGAATGCCCAGAATCTCACGCCCTCACCGCCGCCAGTTCATTACCTGCTTGGCTTTGGCAGCGTGTTCCTGTTGGCTGTGTTTGCAGTTGCGAAGCGCAAAACTTTGCCTACCAAAGAAGATAGGCTGCTCATTATCTGGGTACTTTTACAAGCCCTTTTACTCTACGCACCCTTGGGTCTCCAGCGCCGTCTTAGCCTGGGCCTCTTTTTTCCGCTGGCTGTGCTTGCCATCAGAGGGTTGCATGGCATTTTTTCAGGTAGGCGCATTCGCCTGGCTTTTATGGTCGTCCTTGCGCTGTCAATCCCCTCCAACCTCATCGTTGTTGGTTCCGGGCTGGTAGGTGTGCAGGCGGAAGATGGGGCGCTCGTTTTAAGCGAGGATGAGCAAAAGGCATATGGATGGTTCTATAATTATGCTGCGCCGGACGCCCTTGTTTTGGCCGGGCCGGTCTCCGGAAATCGGATTCCTGCGTACGCTAAATTGCGCGTGATGTATGGACATCCATTTGAAACGCCGGATGCCGATGTTCAGCTTGCTCTCCTGGAGCAGCTCTTTTCCACGCAAGAATCTGGATCACAAGGCCTGAAAAGCCTCGCTGCACTGAAAATTGATTATGTCCTCTATGGGCCAAGAGAAAGGGAAATTGGTCAACCGCTGTGGATCGATGAGCTAAAACTTGTGAGTGAGAATGGCGAATACTTCATTTATGAGAACATTTCTCCGTGATCCAAAAATTGAAACGAATACCTCCTCATTTGATTATTTTTTTATTCAGCGCGGCTATCTGGCTTTTTCCGGTTCTCGTCCAACCTGATTCTATTCCCTTTCACCCCAAAGCAACAAGTTCCGATTTGTTGGTGTCGCACTGGCCCAACCTATTTTTTGTGCGCTCCGAGCTGGCAAAATTTGGCACACTGCCGCTGTGGAATCCATTGATTTTATCGGGAGCGCCCTTGGCGGCCGATCCGCTCTTCGGAATATGGTACCCACCGAATTGGATCGCGTTCGTGCTGCCTATGCCTTTGGCACTCAATCTACTTTTTTGGTTGCACCTATTCTGGGCAGGGATGGGTTTCTACAAATTCATGCGCGCAGATGGTTATTCGAAAGGCAGTGCTATCGTGGCGGGATTGGCATTTTGTGGAACACCCAAACTCATTGGCCACATTTCGTTAGGACATCTCAGTCTTGTGGCTGCCGTAGCATGGACTCCCTGGGTGTTGTTGGCGGCGCGCAAAGCGCTAAAAAAAGCGGTCTTGCGCCAACCGGGGTATATTGCATGGCTGGCCGGCCTGGGTGCCATCCTCGGACTTATTTTTCTTATTGATCCGCGCTGGGTCCTTCCTTTAGCTGGCTTGACAGCTGCGTACATTGGTGGCGTTGTCCTGACCAGGCGCGAGCTGCTGCAAAAGCGGACGGTAGGTGCCGCAATTACGGTACTAGCTTTTGCACTCGGGATTGCAGCGGTTCTGGCGCTGCCCCTGATCGAGTTTACGTCACGCAGTACGCGCATTGATCTAACCATTGCAGAGGCCGGAGCTATATCACTTCCAATTCAGGATTTGCTGGGGCTCATCCTGCCTCCATTGGGCGGATCGCCGGAGACGATTGTATTTGTCGGCATAAGTGCTTTGGGTTTGGCGCTTGTGGCCGCTCTTACCAATGCCAGGGGATGGCGATTTTGGGCGGCGGTATTTATCGTAAGCATTGTGATCGCATTGGGCTCGCAAACGCCGCTTAATGCACTCCTGGCGCGCATCATCCCGGGATTTCGATACCTGCGTGTGCCCGCGCGATTTCTATTCATAAGTTCCTTTGCACTCGCGGTACTAAGTGGTATTGGATTAGAACGGATCGTTCGCAAAAGCATCACGCCGCAAGCACTCAGGCCAATACGTTTGGGAACCTTGTCATTTTGGGGTGTAGTTCTCCTGTTGGGCATCGTAATTCTGGTCGGAGTCAATTTGCCTGCGGGAATGTTGATGATATTTTCAGCGCTTGCTTCGATGGCATTGTTGAGCTTAATTGGGAAATCTATTCTTTCCCCAGATCGACAGGCAATGTTCTGGGGGATGCTCCTCCTCGCGGAGCTATTTATGCTTAATCGATCTTTATTGGAATCACGATCGGCTGAAGAATTGTTCCAGAAGTCTTTTCAACTTCCCCGAGATATTTCTCAGGCATCCGTTAATGCGCGCATATTTTCACCTTCGTACAGCCTTCCGCAGCATGTTGCGGTGCTCGAACAAATTCAGCTTGCTGACGGAATTAACCCGCTTCAATTGCGTTCCTACTGGGAATTTATGGCGGATACTGTGGGGTTTGATGGTGATACCTATTCGGTTACACTCCCCCCATTCCCTGACGGGGACCCCAGCTCTCCTCAAGTATGGAAACTAGACTCTGTACGACTCGGCATATTAAATATTGGCACCATTCTTTCCGCATACCCTCTCGAAAATCAAGGTTTGCAATACCAGGGACAAGAAAACGGGAACTATACGTATGCCAATCCTGATCTCCGCCCGAGAGCCTGGGTTGAACCTGCGGGTACAGAAGGATCTGGTGCATGGCGTGAAGTAGAAGCGATTCGACTTCGCGCAAATCAAATTAACCTTACGGCGATTGGCCCCGGCTTGCTGGTCCTCAGCGAGCTAGCTTATCCTGGCTGGGAAGCCTCCATCGACGGCGAAAAAACTCAAATTAAGCCATACCTTGGACTATTGCGCTCCGTGGATCTGGATGTTGGAATGCATGAAATTCGTTTTCAATTCCGGCCTGCGAGTGTGTATATTGGCTTGAGCATCAGTTTATTCACGCTCCTATTCCTGGCCGTTATGTGGAGGAAAAAGTGAGCCATCGGGAGAAGAGGTGGGTATTCGCCTGGGCCATCCTGTTGGCCGTGATCACGACAATTCCCTACATTATGGGATTTATCGGCGAAAATGAGAATTGGCTTTTTAGCGGGTTTGTATACGGCGTAGAAGATGGCAATTCCTACATCGCCAAAATGCGTCTCGGAGCATCTGGCGCATGGCTATTTCGAAGCCCCTATACGACGCAAGCACAAGAGGGTGTGCTCGCTTTTTTGCCCTATATCCTGTTGGGTAAATTGGCAGTCGGCAGAGAATTGCACACGCAATTTATCATACTCTTCCATCTTTTTCGGATTGTTAGCATTCCATTCGTCGTCTACGCCACGTATCAATTTGTGAGTCTGTTTCTAAAGGAAATCTACTGGCGCCGGTGGGTGACTTTGCTTGCTACGGTTGGTGGCGGTGTAGGGTGGTTGCTCCTAATCCTTGGAGAACAAAATTGGTTGGGGAGTCTGCCCCTGGCTTGGATTTCCCCAGAGTGGTTTGGATACCTAAGCATACTGGGTCAACCTCATCTAATTCTCGCGAGGGCATTGCTGCTTTCTGGTCTGACCTTTTACCTGAAATCTTCACAAAATGTCACGTATGCCTGGGTCGCGGGATTAATCTTTCTGGGAATGGGATTCGTACATTCGTTGTCGCTTGTCTCGGCGTATTTTGTGATTGGCCTTCACGTGTTGGTCATTTGGCTGCGCGCATTCACCACACAAACGAAGCCCATCGCCTGGCGCTGGACACGCGCTGCAATTCGAGCCTTAATCGGACCCGCGCCGATTCTGCTCTATATGGTGTATCGATTTACCACAGACCCATTTCTACGATCATGGACAGAGCAAAACAAAATCCTTACCCCACACCCAGCCCATATATTCGTCGCTTATGGGCTTATCCTTCCGTTTGTGATTTTGGGAATTAAGCCAATGATCAAAAGGAGGAGGTGGTCAGGGTTGTTGCCCCTTCTTTGGTTGGCTGCATTGCCTCTTTTAGCCTATGCCCCCCACAATTTACAGCGTCGGCTCCCGGAAGGGATGTGGGTGATTGTGTTAACACTGGGAGCCCTCGGATTGCAACATCTGACGAAAGATCATAGACGATGGAGAAATATTGGCGGCGCGTTGCTCATCGCGTTTTCAATTCCGACTTCGCTGCTCATACTCGCCGGCGGCATTGGAGTTACCGGGCAACCAGCCCAACCCGTATATCGACCCCTGGAAGAAGTTCGAGCCTTCGAGCAGATCGTTGCCATTGATTCCACAATTCCCTCCGTAATTTCCTCGTTTGACACAGGAAATGCTTTGCCGGCATGGACAGACGCGAAGGTTGTCATCGGCCACGGGCCAGAGAGCATTAATCTGCGCGTGAACGCCGCAAAAGTCGAAGCGTTTTACGCCAATCGAATGGAGCCTGAAGACGCAATCGCTTTCCTGCGCTCCAATAACATCAACACCATATTTTTCGGCCCTTCGGAAAGGAAGTTGGGTGAATTCGAACCTGGAAATAGACCCGATTATGTTCTGCTCTATCAGTCGGGTGACTACATGATTTATAAGGTTGATCTAGATGACTGAATCGCGTTCGAAGAGCTGGAAAATTGTAGCCCATCTCCTGAATCCCAAGAGAAATTGGATCCTGGTTGTATTGCCGGCGCTCGCGCTTTTTGGCCCCATGCTTCTCGCTGGAAGATCCTTGTTTTGGGGAACGCCGATGCTTCAATTTATTCCTTGGCGAGAGTTTGCGCTTGAGACCATCAATAATGGGCACTTTCCCCTGTGGAATCCGGCTCTCGGCATGGGAGCACCGCTGATCGCCAATTATCAATCAGCTGTTTTTTATCCGCCAAATTGGGTGCTCCTTCTTACCGGAAGCGCCTGGGGGCATGGATTGTTAGTCCTTTTCCACCTGATTTGGGCAGGACTGGGGATGCTCTTCCTGGCGCGCAATTTGAACATGGGTGTATTTGCTCAAACGCTGGCGGGAATAAGTTTTTCGCTCTCCGCGTACCTGGTTTCTCGCGCGAGTTTTCTCAGTATTAACGCAGCGGCGGCCTGGTTGCCTTGGATTTTATTGGCTGCTCACGCGATGACGCGCGCGACCGTGGTGGATGGCTCGCAGGGCAACCGGAGGCGTTTCCAGTCCATGCTCCTGTTAGGCCTGGCATTGGCGTTCCAGTGGTTAGCGGGTCACGCGCAAACTTCCTGGTATTCGCTGATTCTTTCGATTGTTTGGGTGAGTTGGTTTTCTTTTCGGCAGGCACGGCTTCGAGGGCTTTGGCGAGCGGGTGCCGGTTTTTTAATGGCCGCCCTTATTGCTTTTGCCTTGAGTGCCATCCAATTGCTGCCAACTTTAGAGTATCTACTTAATTCCCAAAGGGCGTCAGATCTAAGCCTCGAGGCCGCGTTCTCTTATTCATTTTGGCCATGGCGATTCTTAACTTTTCTGATTCCAAATCTATTTGGTAACCCCGCTTCGGGCGACTATTGGGGATATGCTAATTTCTGGGAAGATGCCGTCTACATTGGAATCCTGCCGCTCTTGCTGGCTGCGCTCGGTGCACTGCGCGGTATTCGGGACAAAAAATTTTCCAGTCTCACGCAGCTGCTGCTATTCACAACATTTTTTTCATTCGTGTTTGCCTTGGGGAAGAATACGCCCATTTTCCCCTATTTATTTGAAAATATTCCAACGTTTGATCTTTTTCTGGCGCCCACGCGTTGGTCCCTGCTCGGAGTATTTAGTCTCTCACTTCTGGCAGGCCTGGGAGCTGAATTATGGCTGCAAAGGGAACTCGTTCCGCTCTTTTGGGTTCGATTAGGGACCGTGGGCGCTGCAACGCTTAGTGCAGTTGCTCTACTGAGCGCCTTATTCTTGTCAGATTTGCAATCCACATTTGTCCCGGCCATTGCGGCAGCAGGACTCTGGCTAGCAATATTCGGCGCGTTGGCATGGAGAAGGCGATTACGGCCCCATGCAATTTGGCCTTTGATCGCCATTGTTCTCCTGGCAGCTGATTTAATTTTGGCAGGCGTTGGGCTCAATCCGACGCTCGAATCCAGCTTCTTTGAAGGCACGAGTGCGCTGCGGTCAATCGTAGATGACGAGCATCGTGTTTACATGCCGGCCGCGATCGAACAGGATTTAAAATTTATTAAAACTCATCGCTTCGATACATTTTTTCCCGAAGTAGATTGGGTCGAGGTTCGCAATGCCGGGTTGCCAAATGTCACCATGCTGGATGGGATTGCATCCGCTAATAATTTTGATCCCCTGCTGTCCCAATGGTACACAGCCTGGATTGAGCAGTTGGAAATGGCGTCCTCAACGAAACAACTAGGTTTACTTCGTCTGATGGATGTTGGCTGGTTGGTGATTGAAAACAACGATCCGCCTCTTGGGATCGAATATGCGCAGCTTGAAGCGCCTCGGCGAGTTCGCCTTGTAGGCAACGCAAAATGGGTTGAAAGTGAAGAAGATGCCCTAATCGAAATGTTTTCAGATGCAGCCGATTTAGAAGATTCCGTTGTCCTGCTAGGGGAACCTGAGGCGCCAGTCGCGGCGCCGGCCATGCTCCCAATCGCCGGTGACGCATTTGATATTTTGGAGGATGAAAATCCCAACCACGTAGTCATTGAGGTTTCTGTCGAAAATGACGGATGGTTGATCCTATCCGACCAATGGTATCCAGGGTGGACTGTCAGGATTGATGGGCTGGAAGCGAAGATATTGCGCGCAAATTATCTTTTCCGCGGGGTAAAGTTGCCTGCTGGAAATCATATTGTTGAATTTAAGTACAGCCCGGCCTCTTTCAGCATTGGTGGCGTAATCAGCCTCATTGCTTTATTGATTTTCGGATTAGCCTTATGGTTCGCACGAAAAATATAATTCAATATTGGCCCGCATTGCTGGTGTTAATCGTATCCCTTGCGTATGCAATCTGGCGCTTGTCTTCCTTTGATGGGGACCCAGTGGGATTGGCGCAAATTGGTACGCGTTTCCAGGACGGCGATCCTTCAGGCAGTGAAGGATACGATGGCCAATTTGCCTACTATATTGCTCAAAATCCCAACCCTGCGGGTGTAAGATCGCAACTCGATGTGCCCGCATACAGATATCAGAGAATTCTGTATCCGCTACTGGCACGTGCTCTTGCCCTGAAAAATCCATCGTGGATTCCATGGGCCCTGCTGCTGATCAATCTTGGTTCTCAATTTGTCGGAACGCTTTTGTTTACGCGCCATCTCATCGCAGAAAATGTACCCACACGTTATGCGCTTATCTATGGTTTGTGGGTGGGATTGATTGTGGGAGTAGGCGCCGACCTTTTTGAGCCATTGGCCTTTGCATTGATCGCAGCCGCATGGCTTGCCAGGAGCCAAGGGCGCTGGCGGATGAGTTACTTGTTTTTGTTATTTGCGTTATTGACCAAGGAAATTGCGGTCGTCTTTTGGCTCGCAGCTCTTTTTGCCGATCTGCTGAAAAGCCCGCGCAATAATCAATGGAAATACGGACTGTTGACGGGTCTTGTATTTTTCGTTTGGCAACTTTGGTTGTGGATTGAGTTTGGGGAACCCGGGCTGGCCAGCGGCGGCGCGATGGCCACGGGATTCGAAATTTTCCCCTATTTTGGATTGCTGCGAATAGTCGAGGTTAGCCTGGCGGCCTTTATTCTTTTCACCATTGTTTTTGGTCCCACCATCGTCCTTCCAAGCATATTCGGCTTTTTCACCGCCATGCGCAGGTTAATGCAAAAAGAATCGAATATTCATATTTGGGCGTTGCTGTTTAATTCTCTATTGATCACATTTCTCCCGCATTCGACATTTCGAGAACCCCTGGGTCTGCTGAGGGTGGCGACAGGTATGGTTTTCTCCATTACCTGGTATGCCGTACACTACCGCGCATGGCGTCCGCTGAACTACGCGATGTTTTGGATCGCATTCCTTGCACTTATCGTTCGCTAGACATTTTTTGTTCGTCGCCGCTCAAACTGGGGATGGTGCCCCGGGATAGCTTTAATTTCAAGTTGGCTGTGTCCTTCACAGGAGTGGCGTTTGTTATCCCTCGGCGCGCCACGAAATGGAAATAAAGGCACGCCAAAAAAATTGCCCATGCATTGGAAAATCATGTGCAGGTGATTACACTTGAGGAACTACTCGAAGGCTGGCGTGCTATTTACTGTGTGACTGTGGGCCAAGATTCGGAGGGAGCCATTATCAAAACTGTCACTGGCATGCGAAATCATGTGCAATTTCATTCGCGGATCCCCGTTGGTCTAATTCGCTGCTGCGAATTCTTTCCGCAATCATTCCCTCCTTACGGGCAGGATTAATGGATGTAGTCAGCATGAAAACACAGAATTTACTCCATCGTAAATCAACATTGTTTATTGCAGTGTTTGGCGCTGGATTGGCTACGCTAGGTGTTGAACTAACCGCATCTCGGCTGCTTGGCAGCGTTTTCGGTACAAGCAACATTGTCTGGGCAAACATTATTGGTCTCATGCTTGTATACCTTACTGCCGGCTACATAATTGGCGGACGTTGGGCAGATAGAGATCCGTCACCATTGACGTTTTATTCGATTATTCTATGGGCCGGATTTGCGGCGGGAATTGTCCCTCTGATTTCGAAGTTCGTCGTTCCTGGCGCCGCACAAGCAGTAGAACAATTGAACACCGCCATCATGATCGGTTCCTTTCTTTCGATGCTGATTTTGTACAGCGTCCCGGTGACTTTGCTGGGATGTGTTTCGCCGTTTGCCATCCGGCTTTCCCTGGATGACACACATAATGCGGGGCGCATCTCTGGGCAGATTTATGCTCTGTCGACGTTGGGATCAATTGTGGGAACTTTTCTACCTGTACTCGTGCTCATCCCTTGGGTTGGAACTTCGAAGACATTTTTGGCATTCAGTCTCGGCTTAATGGCCATCTCCCTCATAGGGATAGGCCAAATTAAACCTTCAAGAGCTCTGCGTCTGGCATGGATGCCGATCCTGATGTTGCTGATTTCATGGCTTGTGCTTCGCGGTCCCTTGAAGAACACGGAAGGTCAGATCTACGAGACAGAATCTGCTTACAATTACATCCAGGTCGTGGAGAAAGAAGATACCCGATATTTGTTACTTAACGAGGGACAGGGTATTCACTCCGTTTACAACCCCAAGGAAAAAGCCACATTGGGGACCTGGGATTATTTTCTGGCGGCGCCATTTTACAATCGCGCGCCGGTCAATTTCGACCAGGTGCAGAGCGTCGGCATCGTGGGCCTCGCGGCGGGTACGATTGCCAAACAATTCACCCATGTTTTCGGGGCCATACCGATTGAAGGATGGGAAATCGATCCCGAGATCATTCGCGTCGGCCAACGTTTTTTTGATATGAACGAAGCAAACCTAAACCCCATTGCGCAGGACGGGCGCTGGGGATTGGTGCACAGCGAGCGGAAATTTTCTGTAATCGCGGTTGACGCCTATCGTCTACCCTACATCCCCTGGCACCTCACCACGCGGGAATTTTTTATCGAGGTATACCAACGTCTTGATGATAACGGGGTACTGGTGATCAATGTTGGCCGCACGTTTGAGGATCGACGCTTGATTGAAGCTTTTGCAGGCACATTAAGCTCCGTTTTTCCGACGGTCCATGTTGTTGATGTTCCCGACAGTTTGAACTCGATTCTTTATGCAACTGTGCAACCAACGAGTTTTTCTAATCTCGTCGAGAACTTTATTTATTTAAGGGATCAAGATGTCAATCCCCTCTTGATCGATATCCTTGCCAGGGCAATTGCACAGTCCCAGCCCACGCCAAAATCTACTATTGTATTTACCGATGATTGGGCGCCCATCGAGCGTCTCACCGATTCGATTGCGCTTCGATTTCTCTTTGGAGGCAACCTGGATA
>JADFRQ010000073.1 GCA_022561215.1 Chloroflexota bacterium
CGTCCTCGGGGGCGATTGGCCCGCCGGTTGTATGAATTCTACGCGAACAAGTTGATGCCCGTGGGGGCTGCGCTGGTGAGCGGCGACAAGAGCGGGGCTTATCGCTACCTACCGAAATCCGTTGTATCATTCGTGGAGCCTGAGGAGTTGGTCGGGCGGCTTGGCGAAGTGGGATTCGTGGCCCCGAGCATGACTCCGTTAACCATGGGTGTTGTCACGATTTATCTGGCGAAGCACCAATGAAAATGGGTTTTCGATGGCATACCGTGTCATAAGAGAAGGTCTTCCCGGTTCCGATCTTCAGGGTGGGGCTGGCGAGTCATCCACCTTGGGTCTCGGGCCGTATCAGGACGTTTGGTCCCGTTCGGGTTCCAAGTACAGAATTCGGGCAATCGTTCTGCTCGCAGTCAATCTTGTTCTGTTCGCCGGCGTGGGAAGTTTCGCCTATTGGCTGCGTAGTGGGCTACGATTCGCGCCGGCCCACGCAGGCTATGTGGATGAGCTGAAGCAAACCTTCTTTTCCGTTCCCTTTGGTGATCGGGATCATTCCGGTGTGTCGCTGGGATCGTTTCTCTTGGAGCCGATCAGTGTTCAGGAGGTTGCGATTCAACCCTGGATCGTCGGGTTGCTGATGGCGACGCTGATCGCGGTTCCGATCCTGGTGTCGTTGCTGTATCGCTTCTGGTCTTGCCTGCCGTTTATTGCGATGGTCGCTTTCCTGTCGGTGATGCCTTGGCTTGCGGTGACCCTTGTCATTTCGTGCAGCTTGGCTTCACTACCAAGATTGCGCACGCGTTTTCGATTCACCTCTGCGCTCCTGGGTTTGATTCCCGTGGTTGTTTACCTAACTTTGGCTTGGCGTGGAACAGCCGAAATTGTCGTGGGCGAAATCGATCCCGTGGACCGCATCAAATTTGTGGTGCCCTGGGTCTTGGCTGTTGTGTCCGCTGCCGGAGTGTTCGCCATCGTCCTGGGGATCGCCAAGGTTGTGGACTATCGCCCGGGTGCGATTGCGCCGTTGCTTGCGGTGATGCTGGCGTTGCCGGTTCTCTTGTTCGAGTTTCATGTCGGACGAGACGAGCTCTACTACCGACTCCTTCGTGGGCTTGAGGCTGCGCACTTTCTTGACGTGGATGCTTCGGCGGATCTGAACCGTGCTGTGCTGGCTGCGTGGGAGCGACATCCGCCGCCTCGGCCAAGCCGCCAAGCCATTCGAGAAACCGTCGAACTGCGTTGGATGTTCCAGCTTAATGCAGAACTTGAGCCTTCACGATCGGTGCTTTCCCAACATCAGGCCGCTCTGACCGACCGATGTGACCGTTTTCTCCAGAATTTTCCGACGAGTCTCTACGCTCCCAACGTCCTGATGATCAAGGCACGCGCTTTGGATACCCGTGTCGATCCTACCGAATTTCGACGTACCAAATGGATTCGGTTTTATGACACATTTCCCAGTCCGGCATCTCGCCACACGTGGTCGATGCTGGCCGCCATCGAATCGAATGCGACGGTGAAGGCGACTGCGCTGTCCAGGCTGGCGCTCTTGGATTATTAATATCTTTTGTCCTTGCCTGGTTGGTCTCGCGCTGGGTCGCCGCGCCTTTGCAACGCATGTCCGCGGCTGCGCGGTCGGTCGCCAGCGGAGACTATAAACAGGTTGTCGAAGCGGTGGGACCACGTGAAGTACAGAGCATGGCAGTGGCTTTTAATGAGATGGTCCATCAGGTTCAAACGGGACAGCAGATGCGTCGTGACTTCTTGGCGAACGTATCGCATGAGTTGAAAACCCCGCTCACTTCCATCCAGGGTTTCGCCCAAGCATTGCTTGATGGAGCGGCGTCGGATGATGAAGCACGCGAACATGCGGCACGCGTTATCTATGAAGAATCGGAGCGTTTGCGAAGATTGGTGGAAGATTTATTGGATCTGGCGCGCCTCGATGCCGGACAAATCGCCTTTGAGCGCGAACCTGTAAATCTCAAAATGTTATTGGAGAGTGTTGTCGAAAGGTTGGCGATGCGTGCTGCAAGCAAAGGCATTCGCCTCGAAAATCAAATGCCTGAGATTTCCACGATCATCGGGGATGGCGACCGCCTTGCGCAAGTATTCACCAACCTCTTGGATAACGCTATCAAACATACGCCCAAAGATGGACGCGTCGTGGTGCGTGGGGAAACGGAAGCGGGATGGGTGTCGATCCACGTCGATGATTCTGGCCCTGGTATTCCCTCCGAAGATTTATCACGGATTTTTGAACGCTTTTACCAGGTTGATAAACCGCGAAGAGGGGGAAAAGGAAGAGGAGTCGGATTGGGTTTAGCAATCTCACGCCAAATTGCCGAGGCTCACGGAGGTCGTTTGGTGGCACAGAGCGCGCTTGGCAAGGGTAGTCGATTTACAATTCAACTGCCCATTGTGAGGCCGGATGACGAGACTCTTGTCCAACCTCTGAAAGAGTCTTCTTAGTTGCAGTGGCCCCCGGGGGTATCCGGGCTTAGGTGAACGGACAACCGGTGGCGTGCTTGCGCATTTATTGCCCATATTCTGCGTATTGGGAAGAGCGAGTGATTTTTTTATTGCCCCAACTGGATTTGTATGTCTACAGGGGTTGTAGACCTAATGGAATGCCCATGCAAGAAGAAAACCAAAAATCAGCTTTATGGATATTTGCCGGCATCCTCGGAGTTGTGTTTATTTGCAGCATGTTAGCGTTCCTCGCCCTTGGAATTACACTCAGCGCCGGGAGCAGAAACTCAACGTCAGCCCAGCCCACCGAGCTTCCAGGTCAACTTTCCCAAGCCCGGGAATCACGCCGCCGATTGAGCGATGTTCTGGTACCGCAAGCCGATCTTGCGGATATTGCGGAGCGGCTGCTGGGGCTCGAATCTATTCCCCGCATATTGGCAGAAAACGCGCAGGAGAAAATCATCGGCGCAAGCGAAAGCTTTTGGATCACCAACATCGATGACAGTACGACCAATCAGGTTAACGCCTCCCTGGTTGCTGTCACCGAACATGTCTACATGTGGGTTGGTGATGGTGTTGCATACGACATAGAAAAACTTATTAAGATTGTGAATTATTTTGAATCCACCACCTACCCCAGATTGCGCTCATTATTGGGAAGTGAATGGACCCCCGGAATTGATGGGGATCGGCATATCTACATCCTCTATGTTCGCGGCCTGGGATCCTCGGTTGCGGGATTGTTTTTTTCGAAGGATGAAACCTCATCTTTGGCTCAAGAATACTCCAATGAACATGAAATGTTTTATTTGAACGCGGATACACTTAATCTCGACAGCGCAGCTATCAATAGTGTGTTAGTGCATGAATTTCAACATTTGATCCAGTGGAATCTCGACCGCAATGAGGACACCTGGATGAATGAGGGATTAAGTACATTAAGTGAATTTATGCTGGGCTACGATCCTGGCGGATTCGATTTTCTTTATGCTCAAGAAACAGATATTCCGCTTATGCAATGGCCCGATGAACCTGGAGCTTCTGCCGAGCATTATGGACAAGCATTCCTTTTTCTTACCTATCTATACGATCGTTTTGGCCAGGAGGCGATCAAAACCCTGGCCCAGGAACAGTCCAATGGCCTTAATTCCGTCGACCGTATGCTTGAAGAACTCAATTTTAGGGACTCCGTAACAGGTAAATCGTTATCGGCTGACCGGGTTTATCTTGACTGGGCGGTTTCGATGGCTGTTCAGAATCCGACGCTTGGCGACGGGCGTTATGGCCTACGATCGTATACGGAAGCTCCCATTGCTCAACTGGCAGATGAGATCGAACGCTGCTCTGAGGTAAGTTACTCTCGCCAAGTTGAGCAATATGGGATTGATCTAATTAAGCTGCGGTGCGAGGGTGATTCGACACTCACCTTTTCAGGAGAAACCCTCGCAAAGGTGGTTCCTGCAGATGCGAAATCAGGTGATTTTGCCGTGTGGTCAAACCAAGGGGATGATTCGGATATGACTCTCACCAGGGAATTTGATTTGCGCAATGCCTCCCCTCCGGTGCGCTTCGATTATTGGACCTGGTACAACATCGAAGATGGCTATGATTACGCCTATCTCGAAGCCTCTATCGATGGCGGTGCCACATGGCAGATCTTGCAAACCCCCTCCGGGACCGATGCAGATCCCTCCGGAAATTCCTACGGATGGGCCTATACAGGGGTCAGTGGGACGGGTGACACGCCGCAATGGATCCAGGAAACAATCGATTTGTCCCAATTTATCGGGAAGTTGCTTTTGTTGCGCTTTGAGTACATCACCGATTCTGCTGTCAATAAGGAAGGGCTTTTATTGGACGATATACGCCTGGAGGCCCTGGGTTATGTGGAAGGCTTTGAAAATGGAGATGGTGGTTGGCAAATGAAGGGATTTGTGCGTCTTTACAATCGTGTTCCCCAGACGTTCGAATTGGCTCTCGTCGCCTTCGGTGAGGAAGTGGAGGTAAAGCGAATTGAAGTCTCATCGACTTCAAATGCAGAAATCGATCTTTCCTTTGAAAAGCCTGTTGATTATTATATTCTCGTGATTACGGGGACGGCAAGACTGAGCTGGTTGCCCGCCAATTATGTTCTGAGGATCGAGCCACGTTAAACGAAATTCCCTAAAAAGTGCATTTCCCAAGGAATTTCTATCCCCTCAATTGAAAACTTCGATCTGCCTCGCGTGTTTGAGTTAAAGATCAGGATTTTTTATCGGCTGACTTGGTTGATTTGCGCAGGGATTCCAACTCCGCTTCGAGCTGGGCCATGCGCGCCTCATAGGCGCTGCGAATTTCCCCTTGAAAAGAACTTGCCTGATCTCGAATGCGGGATTGCAATTCATCGCCAGACGATGGGGCGAGCAACAATGCCGCAACAGAGCCTACGAGTGCACCGCACATTGCACCCGCTAGAAAGGTCATAAAACGGCGCATTGTGCACCTCCTGATTGAATCTGATATTTTATCGCGCGCCTTCATTATAAACTTTTTCTTGTACTATCGTTTATGGGATTAGCCAGAATATGTGCAGCGTGCTACGGCGTAATTTGTAAGGGATCGATTTCTTGCGGGGACGAACGGCAGGCGAGGGTTAGGATTTTGTACTCTTACGCCAAATTGCCGATGCTCATGGTGCTCGACCGCTGGCACTGAGCGCGCTAAATCGCTCAACAATACAGCTGGCGTTTATGGAGCCTGATGGCGAGACGCTTGTACGGCACCAGCCGAATTCTCCTCGGATGTGCCCGAATACGTTTGCAGCCCCCCGGGGGTTTTGGGACAGCCCTGTTACCAAAGTTTGGCAGGACGCATTCGCCAAGTCTCATCCACACGTATGCCTTGAAGCTATCCAAAGAACATAGTAGACTGACTCTAGGAATCGATAGTAGGAGAAGTAGTTTCGCAAAGGAGAGCAGCGTGCTGAATATCACAATTGATTATTGTGCGGTTTGACACTACACTGATCGTGCCATCGGTCTGATGGACGAACTGTTAAAAGAATACGAAGAAAAAATCGAAACGATAACTTTGATCCCCTCCGATGGCGGGCGCTTTGAGGTCACCGCAAACGGCAATTTGATATATTCCAAAATTAAAACCCGGCGCCATGCCGAGCCTGGGGAAGTGGATCGCCTGCTGCAGGAAGTTCTCTAATCCAGCGTCGGAATCGGCAGAAATTTATCCCGCTATTCTGTTCGACTACGAATTTGTTTTGTCCGCGCGCAACCAAATTATTGTATATAAAGAAGAGCCTATTTCTCAAATTGTTAACACAATAGGGTTGCGGGCGTAATGAGAATTCTCTTGCAAAGAGTACGGGGAGGGCGGGTATCGGTGCAAGGCACGCTGCTCGCTGAAATAGGGAAGGGTTTGGTTGTTCTGGTCGGTGTGGGTCCTGAAGATTCGCAAGAAGAGGTCCGGTGGTTGGCCAAGAAATGCGCCACGCTGCGTATATTTGAGGACAGCAATGGATTGACCAATTTATCTCTGCAGGATGTTCAAGGCGAAGCCCTGGTGGTTTCCCAATTTACCCTTTATGCCGATGTGCGCAAGGGTCGCCGCCCAAGCTTCATCCGCGCGGCGAAGCCAGAGATAGCCGAACCGCTGGTCAAATTGTTTGCTGAAGCGCTTGAAACACACGGCGTACCTACAAGGATTGGCGAATTCGGCGCGCATATGCTCGTCGAAATTAATAATGACGGCCCGATGACGATCATACTCGAGCGTGAGGCCCAGTAGAATAGTTATCTAATTTCTCGAAGGATTGGAACTCCTTCCAGATTGGTGATAGTCCCATTCTTAGAAGATGCATCGTTTTCTATGAAAATTGCTGACGAACATTCTGTTTGAGCCGTTCATTAGGTGAATGGATGAGCCCCAATTGCCTAGTGTGGAAGCGCAATGTCAGTCTTCCGTCGGGTCGCAAAGAAGGCCCATGGTAAAATGCCCACGAGCATCTGACCGGAATCATATTTAACGTAGAAAAATAAGGAGGATTTAATGAACGTCGTAGTTGTATTTCGTGGAGTTGCCACTGTAGCCTGGCTGCTCGCGCTACTCATTATTGGCGTAGCAGTAACACGGGCTGCCCAAGGGAATAGTTTGAAAGGGGCAGTTTGGATGGTGGGTGGCACAGTGATCCTCGCCTTGGTCCTGACAACAGTTGGATCAGGGCTGGTGTTTATCCAGCCAGTAGACCGCGGTGTGGTAATTTCCGCACTTGAAGATGGAGTGCGTGAGGAAGCTTTACAGCCTGGATTAAATTGGGTGGTACCTTTTTTTGAGAATGTGATCACCTATCCCATTTCACGCCAAACGTACACGATGTCGATTGCTCCCCAGGAGGGTCAGATACAGGGAGACGACTCGGTCGAAGCGAGGACATTGGATGGTCAGATTGTGCGCGTGGATGCTTCGGTGATCTTCTCTATCAATCCCAACGATATCGTACGGCAGCACATATTATGGCAGGGCCAATATGTGGACAGCCTAATCCGCCCCCAGGCACGCGGCATCATCCGCGATGCTGTTTCTCAATTCGGGATTGAGGAAGTCTACAGTTCCCAGCGCTTCGCGTTAAGCGAGCAAATTCGAGTTGATCTGGAAAAGGCGCTGGTTGAGGGTGGCCTGATCCTGAACGACTTTGTTTTGCGCAATATCGCCTTTTCCCCCGAATACGCAGCCTCCGTTGAAGTAAAGCAGATTGCTGAACAGCGCGCGCAAGAAGCGGTTTTTGTCGTTCAGCAGCGTAAGGAGGAAGCGTTGCAAGCCGTCGCAATTGCCGAGGGCAAAAGGCAAGCGGCTATTATTGAAGCAGAGGGTCTCGCGCGAGCGCGCGTCATTGGAGCCGAAGCGGAGAAGGAAGCACTTGAGTTGATCGCCTCGGCGCTGCGTGATAATCCTGATCTGCTTACGTTCGAGTACATTCAAAAATTAGCTCCCGGTATCCGAGTCATGTTGGTACCCAGCAATAACCCACTGCTGCTTCCTTTACCGGACCTGGGTCTAGGTTCAACGACGATCCCGGCGCCCACCTCTGGGGAACCGGCCCAATAACCTAATACTACGGTAACATCCCATGGAAAACCCTTCCATGGGATGTTTATTGGAAAATACAGGGTACCCTGCAGCTTGCTGCGGGGTACTTCGCTTTAATACGTAATTTTTCGACAATCCAAGGGAGTTCGGAATTGACGCACCTTCGATCCGTGCCACCACCTCACTCGTGAGCAGACTAGATCAATAAGCGCATGCGAAATGTTGTTGCAACGACAAAATGGTTGCCAAACCAGGACGTAATTTAGACCGTAAACCACGGATGGCCTATAATGCGATCGTAGGCAGCGGCAGGCAAATCTCGTCAGGGAGATCCATTGAGTTAGCTTGAAAACGCGTCCCCATTTAGCAGACTTAGGATGTTCCAATCCGAAGTATTATTTGCCGGAAAGCAGGGGCGCACACTTCGCGAGAGCTTAACAGGATACGCATTTATTCTCCCCGCAGTAACCCTCATTTTCACTTTCGGAATCTTCCCGGTCGGTTTCGCACTCTATGTAAGTTTACAGAAGTGGCGCCTCAAGAGGGGTGATTTCATCGGCTTGAACAACTATGTCGCCGCCGTTGATAATCTTGCATTTATCGTCATTTTCTTTTTGGCCCTCGGCGGATTTGTGCTTCTCTGGATCACGATTAAAAAAATTCGCCGGCAAGCGGATGAACACGGAGAAAGCCCATGGGTTTTTGCCCTTCCCGGGCTAGCTTATGCAGCCACAGTTTTAAGCTTTCTGCGTTGGCTCATTATCTTGCTGCCCGAAGTGCTTGATATTGCCGGCAAGGTTATTGGTATTGAAAGAACGCAGGCGTTGTTTTTTCGATTCCTGGGAGAGGCCTTGCTTGCTGAAAGCGTAGTTCCCGCATTCGGATTGTTTGTCGTCTTTTTCCTGCTCTCTGCCTTTGCTGCTTCATGGACTACCCGTCGGAATAACAATCCAAGAAGGATCAGGTACCAGTTGCAATTCGCAATCTCTTGGCTGGCTGGAACAGTCGCCGGATTGCTGGCCTGGTTTACCTGGCGTGAGGTAGGCAGGGCCTATATAGCCGCAGCCGAAATCGGAAGCGAACTCGAAATCTGGCCGCAGGTGGCTACAGTCGGCAGCGGTGTGATCTTATTGGTCATCGCCTGGTTCGTTTGGCGCAGCTCGCATACACAGACCTCGGATCGATCTTTTTTGTTTCGATTGTTGGTCGCGATCTTATTTATGTTGGGCGGCTGGCTGTTGATTAACGAACTCCCCATTCTGCTCGCCGCGGGGGATAAAGATTTATGGTCTGGCCTTAAAGTTACAATCTTCTATTCGTTTGGTACGGTTCCCTTTCAGTTGGCGATTTCACTATTTCTCGCGGTACTCTTGTTTCAGAAGATGGCTGGTTCGGAATTATTTCGGATGTTGTACTTTATTCCCTATGTAACACCCTTTGTTGCCAGCGCAGCGATCTTTCGGCAGTTGTTTTCCGTGCGTCCTGCTTCGCCAATCAACCAGATCTTAAAGCTTTTCGGACTTAAATCACAGCAGTGGCTTCAAGAGCCAACAGGTATTTTCAAGATGTTGGCGGAAACTTTCCAATTTGATCTTCCCGCCTGGGCATCCGGCCCCAGCCTGGCGCTGGTCGTGATTATGATTTACTCGATTTGGGTGTATGTTGGCTACGACACCGTAATCTACGTGGCCGGATTGGGGAATATATCCAAAGAACTGATGGAAGCTGCAGAAATTGATGGTGCCGGCCGTTGGGAGGTATTTCGCTTTATCGTCTTTCCGTTGTTATCGCCGACGACCTATTTCCTTTCGCTGATTGCCGTAATCGGCACCTTTAAGGCTTTCAGCCATATCTGGGTAATGCGGCATGAGTTTTCACTGAGAACGGTGGATACGTTGAGCGTCACCATATTCTTGGAATTTTTTGATAAGGTGCGTTATGGCTATGCCTCTGCGCTGGCCTTTGTGCTTTTCGCGATCATTCTCGGATTAACTTTCATTAACAATCGCATTCAAGGAGCAAGGGTTTTTTATGGCTGAACGAGCTCTGCCGCTCACTTCCGTCCAAGAAAAGCGATTGCAATCTCTCGGCAACCTGGTCGCTAGCCTGAAAAAGGGAGTAACCTATGCCATCCTTGTCTCTGGGGCTTTGCTGGCCGTAAGCCCTTTGATCTGGATGATCTCAACCTCATTGATGTCTCTGGGTGAAGCTCAGGGGGTACGCTTGGTTCCTTCTACAATCCATTTCGAAAACTACACTGCTGCTTGGCAGGAAGCCGATTTGGCAGGCTATTTCATTAACAGTGTGAAAATCACATTAATCACCCTGGTCGGCCAGCTCCTGGCTAGTGTGTTGGCCGCTTATGGGTTCGCGAAAATCAAGTTTCCCAGACGCGATTTGATATTTGGCGTGATGCTGAGCACCATCATGATACCGGCCATGGTGCTCATTATCCCGAATTTCCTGACGGTCACGTGGCTTGGCAGAATCGGTCCTATCCGCTGGATTAACAACTGGCCCGCGCTGACCATCCCCTTCATGGGCAGCATATTTTCGATCTTTTTATTACGTCAATTCTTCGCACAAATTCCGGACGAGCTTTTTGACGTGGCGCAGATCGACGGGGCTGGCCATTTACGCTTTTTGCGGCAAGTGGTCATTCCACTTTCGAAGGCGCCATTAATGGTGATCGTCGTCTTGTCCTTCATGGGTTCCTGGAATGCGCTTGCCTGGCCGATGCTGGTGACAAATTCTCCGAAATGGCGGCCGATCGCGGTGGGATTAATGAATTTTGTTGACGAGGCCGGGCAGCGAACAAATCACATGATGGCAGGCGCCGTGATCACGATCATCCCCATCCTTATCCTCTATTTCATAACGCAGAAGCAATTTACAGAATCAATAGCCAGGAGCGCCTTAAAAGGCTGAGCTGAGGGACGAGAGGAGGTGAGGCAATACGAAATTCTCGAAGGCGCCCCAGAATGTATTCAATAGCAGAGGCGATCGAGAGAAAGCCAATCATTGAGGAGGAAGAAAGATGCTGAAGAAAGGCTATGCCTGGGTCTTGGGGCTTGGGTTACTGGTGCCCGTGATCCTTACTGCATGTACGAGCGCAGCCACGGAAGAAGTGGTGCCACCTGCGACTAGCATTAATCCCAGCGGTCAGACGGTGACATTCTGGCACGTTTGGGGGTCCGGAGATACTGGAGAAGGCTTGACGGCGCTTGTGGAAGAGTTCAATGCCACCAATGAGTGGGGCATTACCGTCGAGGCACTCGACCAGGGCAGCTACAGTGACCTGGAAGATGCTATGAACGCCTCAATCCAGTCAGGGGACACCCCGGATATCGTCGTAGGTTATGCAAATGCCCTGGATACCTGGTATTCCGTTGATGTAATTGAAGATATGTCAGCGTTTATTGCTGATCCCGTTTATGGTCTAAGTGATGCGGACATCTCGGATTTCTACCAGGGAGCTTGGCAGAGCGGTGTCAATGCAGATGGGGCACGCGTTGGATTCCCTCATGGTCAGTCTGCGAATGTGATGTTCTACAACTACACCTGGGGCGAGGAACTGGGTTTTTCTGGAGCTCCAGAAACGTGGGCTGAGTTCAAGGAACAGACTTGCACGGCTGCTGCAGCCAATAACGCAGATGCGAATCCAGATAATGACGGAACGGGTGGATTTGTGATGTATACGGGCGCTTCAGAGTTTTCCACGTTCATCTTTGCATTCGGCGAAGATTACATCAACGATGCAGGCACGGGGTATGATTTTACAAAACCCGGAATCGTAGATGTTGCCGGTTATCTGAAGGAGCTCTGGGATGAGGGATGTGCATTCGCAACAGAGAGCTATCCGAATCCAGAATTTGCTTCGCGTAAAGCGCTGATCGTCATGAGTTCAACCGCGGGTTATCCCTACCAGGTGAGCGCCTTTGAAGCCGAAGATGCCATGAATGACGATGTTTGGGGCTTTATTCCCATCCCAGGAAATGGAACAAAGGCAGTGGATGCATACGGCCAGAATTCTGCCATTGTGAAATCAAATCCAGAAAGAAGCCTGGCGTCGTGGCTCTTCATCCGTTGGTTCACCAGTCCTGAAATCAGCGCGAAATGGATTGAAGCGAGCGCCTATCATCCCATCCGTGCTTCAACGGTTGATCTGCTGGGCGACTACGTCGCAGCAAATCCAGGATGGGCAGTCGGTCTCGACCTGGTGCCTCTCGGTGTGTCTGAGCCTGGGTGGGCTTCCTGGGGCAGTGTAAGACGATCCGTGGAGGATACGTATTCTGCGATCATCCAGGGTGATGCTTCCGAAATCGCTGCTCTATTGGATGAGCTGAATATCGCCGCTGCGGAGGCCCTCGCCGAGACACAATAAAAATTCTTCTTGACTATTAGGAGGACTTCAAAGATCCCGACCATGATGACATGAAGTCGCGGCGAACTAACCTCCCGGAGATTTAACCGACCGCAGGTTGGCAACCTCCGGGAGGTTTATGGAGCGGGGTTCCCAATCGTCTCTATAAAAAGAAGCCCGGGTTGGGTTTATAACCCCTACGGCAATAAATGGTCCTCCACGAGGTTTACTGAGGGCCAAGCTCCCGGGCGCGAAAAATACCTGAGCTGCTTGATCTTCGGGTTCCGGATGCACACATGTTGAGTGCCCACAAATTTCACCAACCCGCAAGGAGGGGTTGTCATTCATGATCGTAGGCGGATATACTTAAGGGAACAGTGGTTATCTTAGACCAATAAAGGCGAACAAATGATCCAAGCTGATCGTGAGGTGACGACCACTTGCCCCTATTGCGGGGTTGGGTGTCAAATGAACCTTCATATTAAAGATGAGAATATCTTTCGCGTTTCGGCGCCCTTTGAAATGGCGCCCAATTATGGGATGCTCTGCGTAAAAGGGCGCTTTGGCACCGACTACGCAACCCATCCCAGGCGCGTGAAGCGGCCACTTATTCGAGTCAATCGGGATGAGCCGCGCTCGGCGGAACCCGTCTGGCGGGAGACCTCCTGGGATGAGGCTTTGGATTTTATAGCCGAACGATTGACAAAAATTGTGCGGGAATCAGGAGGGGATAGCATCGCAACATTCGCCTGTGCCAAGGCGACAAACGAGGAGAATTATTTGCTTCAAAAATTTACCCGCGCGGTGTTGGGAACCAACAACGTGGATCATTGCTCGAGGCTGTGTCATGCCGGCAGTGTCATGGGACTGCAGTTAGCCATCGGCTCGAGTTCGATGAGCAACTCCATCGCCGAGATGGAACATCTGGATACCTTTATTGTTACCGGCTCAAATACGACGGAGACGCATCCCGTGATCAGTAATTTTATGAAACGCGCTGTGCGAGAAAACAATGCGAAATTGATTGTGATTGATCCCAGGAAGATTGAGATGACCGAATTCGCCACACTCTGGTTGCGACAGCGGCCGGGTACGGATGTCGGGGTGTGGCAAGCGATGGCCTACGTCGTCGTCCATGAAAAACTTTACGATGAGGAGTTTATTGGCGCGCGGACGGAGGGCTTTTCCGACTATGTTGAATCGCTTGAGCCATTCACGCCGGAATGGGCGGAGCAGGCTACGGGTGTTCCTGCCGAAGATATTCGCCAGGCCGCGCGGATGTATGCACAGGCGAAAACGGCGGCCGTTTATTGGGGTATGGGGATCAGTCAGAGCACACATGGCGTGGACAACACTCTAGGCATTACCAATCTGGCGCTGATGTGCGGCCACCTGGGCAAGGCGGGAACCGGCCTCAACCCGTTACGCGGCCAGAACAATGTCCAGGGATGCTCCGATAGCGGGGCATTGCCCAATGTGTTTACCGCATACCAGCCCGTGGATGATGGGGAAGTGAGTGCGCGTTTCGCAGAAGCCTGGAACCGGGAGCAATTGAACCCCACGCCAGGATTGACGATCACGGAACTTGTGGACCACGCAATTACTGGCGATATCCGTGCGTTTTTTATCATGGGTGAAGACCCAATGACAAGCGAACCAAACCTCAATCACACCAAAGATGCCATCGAACATCTCGATCTGGTGGTTTGCCAGGATATCTTCATCAACTCCACTGGGGCAATGGCCGACGTGATCCTGCCCTCCTGTTCCTTCGCGGAGAAGGATGGCACATTCACGAACTCCGATCGCCGCATTCAACGTGTGCGCAAAGCCATCGAGCCGGTTGGTGAAAGCCGATCGGATTGGGAGATCATTTGTGACCTCGCCCAGCGGATGGAACACAGACTAGGCGTGGCGACGAGCGCAGGCTGGAATTATCAACATCCATCTGAAATTTGGGACGAAATGCGCATGCTCACGCCTGAATTTTGGGGGATCACCTACGATCGATTGGAGCGCGAAGGCGGGGTGCATTGGCCTTGTCCTGAACTGGATCATCCGGGAACGCCGTTTCTGTTTGCCGAAACCTTCCCGCGTGGAAGGGGAAAATTTTGGAGCCTGG
>JADFRQ010000074.1 GCA_022561215.1 Chloroflexota bacterium
TCAAGCTTTTTTTCTCTTACTTCCCATTCTTCCAAGCCAGCATCAGGAATCTTTACAGGAATGAAAATAGCGTTTGTTTCCTTTGTTGGGCGTTCAATAGGCCATTTACTCCAAATTCCGGAGGGCTCAAGAAACTGTATTACTCTGTCGACTTCTTCGCCATCGTCCAGATGAAAGATGTGAAGTGCCAATGACTCCATTCAGGCAACTCTCCTGCTGCGCAGCCTAACATATGATTCTCTAGAAACTCTTCGTTGATCCTCACCCGCAGGGGGGATTTCTGAAGAATTATTTCTTCAATTTCCCCCATTTTCCAGTGCTATGAAGAAGTAGTTCGGTGTTTTGGCCTTGGAGGGATGCTACGCGGAAATATATTCCGAGAATTTCAATCTCCAGCTTACAGCATTCCAGAAGTCTGTTCAACCCTAAAGGGGAAGTCATGGCCACGAAATTGCTAGAACATGCGCGCTAAGTACTACGTCGCAAGCACTATTCGTACAGCACCGAGCAACGCCATCTGGAATGGATGAAGTGTATCGTTCCAGAACATATGGGACAAAATAGGGTGCCAATAAAATAATAGGCTGGATCGAACCCAACAATTATCAATGCACAACTATTACCACGGAATACTCTCTGAGACGCAGCAATTAAATCAAGAACCATCGTATTACTGCAGTAAAAGTGTAGGTCCCAGCGAGAGCTGCATAGCGTTTTTGCGCAATTGTACAGCGCTTCACAGAGCTGCCCCCAGTATCTATCTGCGCACATGGAGGGCCAGACTCCAAGTGCGATCGCCGTTAGGTTCTCGAAAAAGCCGCTCTCGACGCATAAGGGGATCCAAACGTGGGTCGAAGATGCGAACCACGTAGGCGGCGGCCAGAAGGGACGTGATCAGCGTATTGATTATCAGCAAGCGATAGGGTCTTTTAGATTCTGATTGGGGATTAATTTGCATGATGCGCAGGATGAAAGCGCGCATGCCAGCTTTTCTGATCGCTATAAATACTCCACCGAGGAACACGAGCATTGCAGCACTATAGATGACAGAGATTGTTATCCGGACCTCTGAAGCACTAGAAAGTACACCATCAGCGGCAAGATTGGTCTTTGCAAAGCGCTGGAGCACCGTGGAAATGCTTGAAAATGTGAACACAATCAATATGCAAAGCAGGACGAGCAAGGTGCCGGCATTTCGAAAGATCGGTCCAATCTTTATAGGTTTTTCATTCGCTGACAGGATGTTTCAGAATCTTGCCACGTCAACCTAAATCTGGTTTTATTGTCGCGCAGGAGCAAGGGGATTCGCAATCGAGGGCGGTGGTCGAGTTTAAGCGATAAAGGCGACCGACCGGTCGCCTCTACTTTACTTTTATAATCGGGGAGGGGCACAAAAGCACCCAATCCCTGGCTCGCCTATGCGGATAAACACTCCGGCGGATGATCACTCCCGCGCATAAACCTTGTGGCGGATGGACTACCCGCTCGATAAACTATCCGAAGCGCAGCTTTCTCACCATTACATCGATTGGTTCGATCGCGTCGGATGACTTCGCTCGCTTGAGGCCGAAGTGCCAGAGCTTTTTGGCGCGCTTGATCGCGATGCGAGTCCTAAGTTCCTTCCTCGATATTCCCTTAAGACGTGATTTTTGTGTAGCCATTGCTGTACCTCCATACCTGCTTAACACTATTTTTCCCATACCGTGTCGACACAAAACCATTAGATTTCCAACAATTAACCCTGTAGGATGCAAGATTTGAGCCAATATCGCCTTTTTTGGATGAGTACGCGAAAAAAAATACCCTAATTGTCCCTCATGCACTAAGCAAAAATTCCCAATCAGGAGGGATAGGAGGACGACGATTTTAAGGAATATGGTGAATTGCTTAATGGAATTAGGGGCGCGTGAAGGGAAATAATACAAGCCACCGTCCCCGCAGAAAGGACGCTGTTGTTGTTGCTTAACCTGTGCAGAGATGCAGAGCAGGCAACTGAGCGCCACAGAGTTTCGGGTTACATGTTCGCGCAACAAAAAGCTGGACTGAAATCACTTAGTCCAGCTTTTTCATGGGCTCTGTTGTGAACGGAGTATCACAATAAGCTAAGAAAGCCCCCCAAGAACAAAAGTGCGCCAAGACCCAATCCTAAGTAAACAAGAAACTGCTGGAAGGGATAAAGGTAACTCGTAATTACCTCCCCATTCTCGAGGACAATTTTGCGCATTTCGATATAGGGTCGTGGCGCGCGCCGATACCAGCCCATCACCTTCCCGCGTTGCCCAATGAGCTGATCTGCCTTTGTCCAGCCAAACAAAAACTCAAGGAAACGAATAGGCTGGCGATAATCGGCGGTAATAAAACCCGTATGGTCCTGCAGCACCAGGTCTTCACTATAAAAAAGCCCAGGAACGCCTCGGCCGATAATTTCGCCCTCGAGCGTACAGGGGATGGAGCGCACCGCCGATACCTTGACCTCGTCCACCAGGTTCGCCACCGTTCGCTGCTCCTCGAAATTGTGGTTGTAGGAAAACCAACGTTTGATCCACCACGCTGCGCTAACGACAATGAGAAAGGCACCAGCCGCAGCCAAGACAGAGCCGGAAGCAGCCAGTTGTACTGCAAGCAGCCCCCCGATCACGGCCCCAAGGAGCGGAAGATAGTTGGCAAAAAGGTCAACCAAGAATTCATCCCAATAGCTTTCCGGCTTTTCCAAGCGGAAGCTGAAACGCGGAACCTTGCCCATTGATTTAGTTTGCCGCTCCAGCGCGCGTATGCGCTTTGCTGCCAAAGGGTGGGAGGAACTCAGCTCGTAAATTGCGCCCCACGGGTTCCAAAGGTCCCATTTCATTGCACTTTCCATCGATTGGATCGAAGTGGTCCCTGTAGCAGCGCCAGCGAGGGCCAAAGCCTGGGCTGATTTCGGGTCGAAAATTCCCAGGGTCCTGGCAGCGAGCATGCGCACGTTATCGCGTTTTTCTCCTTTTGCCTCCGTGGCCAGCCCATAAGCGACCTTTACCAAGGCAGTCGAAAGCGCTTCCGGATTCCCAGTTACTTCCCCAGCGAACTGATCGGCATAGTACTCACGCACACGCGAGAGCAAGAGCACGATGTAGTGGCTGAGGATATAAGCGATGTACGAGGCAATGGCGATAATTGCAAAGGTGCCGCCGCTCCTGCCGCGACGGCGCCCGCCGCCGAAACGCAAGCTCATGAAAAGCATATAGAGCAGCAGGGGCACGATGGCGGCGACGGTCATCACCACGAAGTCCCAATGCGCAATATGACCGAGCTCATGCGCCACGACGGACTGCAATTCCTCGGGACTGAGTTTTTCGATTAATCCTCTGGTAACCACCACACGAGCATCGCCGGGATAATGGCCAAATGTGAACGCGTTGGGGTTGCCGTCGTCGATCAGGCCAAAGCGCGGGACGGGGATACCTTTCGCCGCGCAGGCATTATCGACAAATTGCGCTAGAACAGGATCGACGGAATGCATATCTTTCCATTGGATCTTATAAATTAGTTCCAGGATCCAGGGCCCCAACGCGTATTGCAACGCTATGACGCCGATCGCGAAAAAGAAGGCGAAGACCAAGGGTAGATCCAAATAGAAAATAGCTGCGGTTCCTATCCCGAAAAGCAAACCAAAGAGCAGCGTCAGCACAAGGACGGAACGAAAGAATAAAGTGAACATGAAAGCCTCCAGTATGCACGGGCGCGGGACCGATCTCGGCCATGATCGCCAGAAGCAGATACTTCCATTGTAGGCATATTTCGCGCGTCTGTCATCTATCCAATTTCGTTCGCCAGCGAGAACGAAATTGCTTTTGTTGTCTTGCTTATCGCAGGATACTGGATTTGGGGCCAACGATCTTGAAGAAGTGCTGACATTCAAATGACGGGGGAGCAAAGGAGGAAATAGGCAGATCTCGATTCTGGGTTTGACAAAGGACAATTGTTCCACTACTATATCGTCCGTCGATATATCGTAGTGCGATATTCTTTTGAAAAGGAATTCCAATGGGCGTTGCAGCAAAAGATCCAGAATCGTACTTGCCCCTCACAGAATCCGTATTCCATATCCTGCTTGCACTCACGGATAAGGAACGGCACGGCTACGGCATCATGCAGGAGGTTAAGCGGCGTACCAAAGGCAAGGTGAAACTTGGGCCGGGAACGCTTTATGGCTCGATCAAGCGTTTGCTAGAAGGAAAGTGGATTGAGGAATCCACGGAAAGGCCCGATCCGGCCATCAATGACGAGCGCAGGCGCTACTATCGCTTATCGGAATTGGGAAAACGCATTGCTGCCGCCGAAGCGCGCCGGATCGTCGATCTGGTACATCAAGCGCGGGAGAAGAAATTGCTGCCGGATGAAGCAGTAGGGAAGTTGGTATGAACTTCACCCAGCGCATGGCATTCGCCGCGCAGCGCGTCTATGGCTGGCTGCTCACATTTTATCCGCTGAAGTTTCGCAGTAATTACGGACCGCTGATGACTCAGGTGAATCGTGATCTAACACGAGAGGCTATGGCGCAAAGCGGATTTCTTTCCTTGATCTCGCTTTGGCTGGAAACAATCAAGGACCTCGTTGCAAGTATTTGGAAGGAACAATTCGATGCGTGGAGGAGAGACATGCCGCCCAAAACCAGGATCGCGTTTTTGATTGGCTCGATTTTTCTGGGAATCAGCGCACTATTTGTGATTGTCAATGTGCTTCAATATGAGATAGGGATCAATCTCGCATGGAATCCTTTTGACATTGTGCTTGAACGTACGAAAGACACACCTCTTCGCTTGGTATTCGACGCCGTGATTCTATTTGGGCCGGCTGTTGCTGTAGGCTTATTTATTCTTCCTCACGTTGAGATTCGTTTGAGGCCGGGCGAGGACGAACTAGCTGCGATTGTGATTCACAAGGTAGAAGGGCTGAGCTTATTGCTTATCGGGCTAAGTGTGCTTGTTCTGGGGATTATCGGTCTTTATCTGGTGGGGGAGAATCTCCCCTGCCTGATCGGCCAACAAGTTTCTTGCTGATCATCCCGAAGATCAGTACGCCACTTAAGCGCTGGAAAGGTATCTTAACTGGACAATTGACTCGCCATGCTTGCCTGATCGAGATAGATCTTTTCCCCTGAAAATTTTCTCGCTTCAGGATCCCAAGGAAAGTGGATCACAATCGGCGCCTTGATCTTTTTCCCTGTGGGCTCCAGGCCCGCCCAGGGCCCCTCATGTGTGCCGGTCATCTCCGCCACTTCAAACACCCCTTGAGGACCGATAACGATATCGGTCAGGTCAAAATGCACATCCGGATAGGCTGAAAGGAAGCTTGTATAGAATTCTCGCGCTCCTGCGTGCCCTTCCCAGCGCTGTCCGGTGGGGATGATCTCGTAAACACAGTCTTCCGTCAATGTGGCAATTAAGCCGTCCAGGTCGCGTGCGTCCTCCGCTTTGGAATGGCTGATCCATAACTTGCGGATTTCATTGTAGGTTTCTTCGGTAACTTGCATCGTCAGTTGTCTGCGGGCATCCATAAGTTAAGTCCCCTTTCTACACCTATTTTCGTATCTGCGACTCAGCCGCGGGGATTGTACTATCCGAATGTTTTCTTGTCATCAATGCTGAGGTAATCTTAGGATTTCTTAAGGTTGTGAAAGGAAGGCGAGGGATACTTGATCAAAAAACGCCAAATTATTCCCCACAGATAGTTGCTCAGGTCTGCGCTGGATCAGATGCCTAAGGACTAAGTCCTGAGAGCACGCGAAACATCACGACGGGTCCTGTAGGCTGCTGGACTCCCGTATGCATCTCGATGGAGATTGCCAAAAGAATCAAATAATTTAATCCTTATGTCTGTCTCTAACAGCACCGAAGCGCCGACATTCCGCCTACGCTCAGTGCCTTATCGCCCCATAGATCGATCCACTCGGCACCGAGCCTATAGCAGGCTCCTGGAAGGTGACGACTGTCGTCATCCCCCACTGCAGACGCGGATCACCTTGCATCAGCTGGATCTCCACTGCATATGTCACGTCGCCGCGCTTGATTTCGAACAATGGGCTGATCGCAGTCACCTTGCCGGGCAGCTCGAGATCCGGAAGCGCGTCGAAGGTCACTGCCACGAGCTGTCCCTCGGCGATATTTGGTAATTCGATTTCCGTCAGGTTGTCGGTCTCGACCATCCAGCCTGAGAAGTCCGCCAGTACGATCGCTACCTGGCCGGGAGCAGCCGACTCGCCTGCCTTAATCGACACCCTAGCAACGGTTCCCGCTATCGGGGCCAACAACTCCAGATCCGCCACCCCAGCCTGGGCCGCATCCAGCTGGCTTACCGCATTTGCCAGCCGGGCCTCCGCCAGCTCGACCATATTTGGGTCGGGACCGTGCTCGAGATCCTCCCACACCCGCTCCGTTTCTTGCAGGCGAGCCTGGGCAGTCGCCACTTCGGCATCCAGCATCGCCTGCTGGATCTCGGTAGGATGCCCGGTGAACCAATTCAGATTGCGCAGCGCGGCGTCGTATTCTTGTTGTGCGCCTGCAAGTTTAGTGAGTGCCAACGCTCTTGCAGGATTGTCCTTCGATCTGCCCGATAAGCTATCGAATGCGGCCTTCGCCCGGTCGAGCTGATTCTTTGCTAGAACCAGTTTTGCCTCCGCAGCATTGATGGTGGATTGGCTGGCCCGCAGGCCTTCCTGCTGGACGTTCCACTTGTACTCCGCCTTGCGCAACTCGTCCCGGGCGGTCGCCAGGTCGAGCTGGGCCTGGGCAGCCATGGTCGGGGCCGATTCATGCAAGGCATCCAACGCTTGTTGGGCGCTGACCAGTTCCAGCCTTGCCGCCAGCACTGCAGCCTCGAGCCTCGCGCCGTCCCCCAATCGGGCCAATATCTGACCAGCCCGCACCTGCTCGCCCTCGGCTACGAACACCTCAGCGATTTCCCCGTCGCTCTTGAAGTTCAACTGCACATGCTCAATCGGGACCAGGCGGCCCTCGGCGATCACGGAGATGGCGTCGATCACCACCGGCACCTCAGCCTGCTCGGTTGTAGCGGCTCCCCCGCCGCAGGCCGCAAGGACCAACCCGCCGATGCTGAGCAGAGGGAGACCGATAGTCCTTGTTAGAAGGATGGCGTTCATGGCGCACTTGCCCCCTTTCGATCGGATATTCTGTAAGCAGTCGTCTTTAGGGGGGCGTCCCCATCTTTCGCGACCAAATTGTTCCTCACTCGTATGCCAGGCTCTCATTGACGCTGATCTGCGTCGCCCGGCGGGCCGGCAGCCAACTTGCGACTATCGAGAGTCCCACCACCATGGCCAGCCAGATCCAGATGCCACTCGTGGCGATCTGATATTGGGCTGGGAACTGAATGGCCTGGCCGATGGCACCCACAAAGGTTCGCCCGGCCAGGATGCTGATCGGAACCGCCACGACCCAACTGAGCAGCCCCAGCAGCAGGCCTTCGCCCATAAAGATGAAAATCACGTCCATCGACGTGGCGCCCACCGCCCGCATCACACCAATCTCGCGGCGGCGCTCGATCACGTTGATCGAGAGCGTGCCCGAAAGGCTGATGCTGCCCACCACCGCCATCGCTACTGTCATGGTCATGAGTATTGTGGTCAAGATTCTGAACTGCGCTTCGGCTTGCTCCTGGTCTTCAGCAGCAGTTCGCGCGGACGAGATGTCAATGCCAAGCGCACCGAAGTATTCGCGCAGGTCGTCTGTTAGTTGCAGCGCACGGCTGTCGTCGACGGTGCGAATTTCTGCCACCGATGCGCGCCCCACCCGGTTGAGCTCCTGATTGAGGGTATCAATATGCAAATCGGCCGTGCCATGATCGGTCTCCCAGGCGATGTCAAAAATCAGCCCGACAATGGTCCAGATGGAGCTGCCGGCTTGCCCCAGGTCAATCTCGATCTGATCGCCGACGCCCAGGCCCATGTCACCAGCCAGCTTTTGGTTCAGCAACAGGGCGTGCCCATCTGTTGGGTCCAGGTTGCGGCCGGCGGTCAATTTCGGGGTGTACAGTTCGGTATCGCGTGGGATGCCACGCAGTCGTATCCGGTACTCGTTGCCAGGCCCATTGGCACCGGGCACGCTGGCATTGGCCGTATGCCAGACCCACATCTCCACCCGCTCCACGTTAGGGCGCGCCGCGATCATTGGCACGATTTCCTCAATGCGCTGGGGGTCATTGAAGACCACGGATGCATCAAATCCGAGACCACGCCAGATTCCGGCCACGGTGTCTGTGAATGAGAAATGGGTGCTGATCACCATCATGAAAATCGCTCCCGCAGTAATCAACACGATCTCGGTCAGGACCATGCGCCCTGCGCGACGGAAGGTGTTGCGCAGCGCCAGGATTGTCATGCGCGGAAGGCCGCTCGCACGGACCAGGATGCGATCGAGCCAGCCGCTTCCATAGCGTCCCCTGCCTAATCCGTAAGCGCCGAGCGCCTCCCGCACTGTGATCGCTACCCCGCGCAGTATCGGCCACAGCGCGGCTAGTAACGGCACCATGAGACCAGCGCCGAACTGGATGTAAACCGGGGTCGAAGCCAGTTCAAACGGCGCGGCCGGCACGTTGATAATACCCAACAGCCAACGTGCCAGCATGTCTCCCGCAAGCGCACCCAACGGCACCGCCAGCAGCAGGCTCAACGCACCATAAACCAGCACCCCGGCGAGGTAGAGCTGCGAAATCTGCCGGCTTGACCCGCCGATCGTCTTCATGATCCCGATCTGGGGTATTTGCTGCGTGATGATGGCATTGATCGTGTTGATGACCAGGATGACGCTCAAGAACAACGAGGCCATCGCCATCACGGTCAGGATCAGGGCAATACCGTCCATAATATCTTGTAGCCAATGTCGATCGGGCTCATGAATCTCTTTCCACATTACGAGGGTGTCTTGGCGCTTCAGCTTCTCCTCCACAATGTCAGCCACCCGTTCCGCCTCAGCCACTGAAAAGTTTGGAATCGTGAAGCGCAGCCCGTTGAAGTTGCGGTCACCAATCAAGCGTTCCAGCATGTCACGCGTGACATAAAACGCCGGATTATCGTTCCAGTTCAAGGGCGGCGGCGCTTTTAGATGATCCCGTAGCGTTCCCGCCATCGTCATGGGTTGGGCGCGTTGGTTGTGCTCGAAGTAGACTGTCCCGCCCACTGCAGGCACGTTGTAAGGAGCGGCATGAGTCCACTCAACCACGACTGAATTGGGACCCGGCCACTGCCCGCTGCGCAACTCCAGCAGATCAAAGCTTTGATTGCGGTAGTCGTCGATCGCGATCAGGACGGCACCTTCCCATTCAGCGTCCAGTGCCGATTTCCAGCGGATGCCTCGCTCTGCGATCCCCTCCGCAGCTTCCACTTCGGGCAGGCGCGCAATGCTACGCACGGTGTCCTCATCAATCAGGCCATTCAGTATTAACACCGCGTGCGAAGGTTGGCTGGCCTGCTGCGCACGGGTCATCTGGCGTTCCAAGAGGCTGTTGCTGGATAGGATCATACCTACTGCCATCACGCCCACGGCGATGCTGAGTACGACCAGCATTGTGCGGCCCTTGTTGCGCCACAGATCGCGCAGTACTTTACGGTACGCGGTTCTCATGAGCTGGGTTTACTCCCGTTTTCGTGCAACTTACCGTCGAGGACTTCGATCACGCGCGGGATCCGCTGGGCCAACGACTGCGAGTGCGTGACCACGAGGAAGGTCTTGCCCTGCTTGACCAAGTCTTCAAAGAGGGCGAATATCCGATCGGCCGACTTACTATCCAGGTTGCCGGTTGGCTCATCGCCCACCAGGAGCTGTGGGTCGTTGGCCAGCGCGCGGGCGATGGCGGCGCGTTGTTGCTCGCCTCCGGAGAGCGTGCTAGGCAGCTTGTGGGCATGATCTGCCAGACCCATTTGCTCGAGCAGCGCCATGCCCCGCTTGGGCCGTTCCCGAGGCTTCCAAACCCGGCAGAAGTCCATGGGCAACATCACGTTCTCAAGTACAGTCAGAGTGGGCAGGAGTTGGTAGAACTGGAAGATCACGCCGACGTGCTTCCCTCGCCAGCGGGCCAGCTCGTTTTGGTTGAGTTCGTCCAGCGTCCGGCCGGCTACCGTGACTCTGCCCGACGTCGGTCTGTCAATGCCGGTGATCATGTTGAGCAGGGTGGTTTTGCCGCTGCCTGAAGGACCTCGAATCCCGACCATTTCGCCCTCGCGGACCATCAAATTCACACCTTTCAGGACCTGTACAGGGCCCGCCGGGCCGTCGTAATCCTTGCGAATATTTTCGAGTTGAACGATGGTTTCAAATTCGGCCATGATCCTATCCCATCAAGCCCTCAAACTGAGGCGATCAGCACCGCGGGCCGACGCGCCACAGGCGACCTGCGGCGATTCGTTCAGTCTGCTCAGGGGATGCAATCGTTGAAGACATGTTTTTCTCCTTTATAGTATAGCCAACAATCGTCCCGAGATAGTTACCGGAAGCGTTGCCAAACCGGCGTCGGCGGAGCACGCACTACCCCATCAATCTACGTCGAGCCTGCGAAGGACACAGATCGTACCAAGTCTCTCGATCGGATCTCGAAATGCATCCTACGCACGGGCCGAGCCCGACAATTTGGGCGCGGCGAACCGGGCAGACGAGCGGCGTTTAACAAAATCATGCATCGATCATGGGAGGGTCGAGAGTCTTTGAAAATGAAGGAATCGATGAATGAACCCCCTCGTTTACCGGAGGTATGGGCGCTTCTAAGATCCATCTGGTCGCCTCATCGATTTGGATAGGTGGGGTAGGGATTTGTTCTGGCCGCATTTCTCCTGGCCGCTGTTAATTCTCTATTAGCCACCCCAATCGCTTTCATCCAGGCCGTCCGGCTCAACAGAGAACCTCCCAGCAGCACTCCAAGTTTCGTCTACGATCAGCCACATCTCGCAGACATCGCCGTATTCATACGCGTATTCATATGCTTACCCGACCTGCTCTAAGCTCGGATGGAGAGCCGCTTGGCTTGAGATCTAAAGCGCACATCAACACAAAGAACCTCCCCGGCTCGACCTGATCCGGGGAGGTCTATAACTAACTCGCGCTCTCCTCGCGCCATGCTTTGAACGCTCGGGGGTGGACTATTCTTTAGGCATACGCTATGCTTTTTTCTGTGAATTCAAAGCCGCCAGCCCATCGTACTAGCTCTGAGCCGACATTAACATCCCGCACGTACTTTTGACTCCGTCTGGCCTATGCGGAACCCCACAATCACTGCTGTGTCGTCACTTCCCGTGGACGAGCCCTTCCATTCTTCGCTTTGATCAGGGCAATGCTGTGTACTTTGCCATTTGTACTACCTAAGATCAAGAGAGGTTGAGAGTCTGGCCAATGCGACGACGCACAATCCTGGATCACATTCTTTCTCTCGAACCTGAGAGGGACCACCAAGAAATTGTTTATTTGGTTACTTTCCGCGAATTCCCCTTTGACATTACTCGGTCTCTAGAATTCGCGCTCTTCCGGACGTTTGCCGCACCTAATATTGGAGGGTTGCTGGATCGTACCGGCGAGTTCGCTCGTGGAGCCCAAAAGAGATATGACGACACCGACCTGATCTTGAGCGAGATGCTGGAGCATGGGTATGACAGCGAGCGCGGCCGCGCAGCGATTCGGCGACTCAATCAAATACACGGGCGCTTTCAAATCTCAAACGAGGACTTTCTCTACGTATTGTCCACATTCACCTTCGAGCCAATTCGCTGGGTCGACCGCTTTGGATGGCGGCCAATGGTTGAGCAAGAGAAGTTGGCACAGTACTATTACTGGCGACAGGTCGGGCGGCGGATGAACATTAAGGATATACCAGAGAGTATCGATACGTTTGAGCGCTATAACATCGACTATGAACGTGAACACTTTGTGTATTCAGAAGCGAACCAACGAATCGCGATCGCTACTCGCGATCTGTTTCTTGGGTGGGTGCTGCCTAGATCACTTTATGGCTTCGGCGAGCCTGTCATATATGCCATGTTGGACGACCCGCTGCTGGAGGCCTTTGGCTTTCCCAAGCCTCCCTTGAGGTTGCGTCAGTTCGTTCATGGGCTGTTGAGGGCGCGCGCCAAGTTGTTGCGGCTGCTTCCCGAGCGCAAGCGGCCCAAGCTCCGCACTGGGCCAAGGAAGCCAACCTATCCGAAGGGTTATCGTATCGAGGATTTGGGTCCGTCCCTTGAGGACGCAAAACATGGAAACGATTAGCATTCTCGGCTCGATATTTACCGATTTCCTTGCGCTGTATGGGTTGCTGGCGATTTTCGTACTGATGCTCCTCAAGGAGCTCAGCGTCATAATTACAGTACCCTCCGACTAATTTCTTATTATAAGAAGCGACGGCCGGGAATATGTCTATCGGCTCTTTCGCATTGTTGAGCTACAGCAGGATCGCCTTGACTTGGTCATAACCAGACTGCGAGGCCGAGGACTCCTCGGATTCTTCGTCGGCCTGAAGATCCCTGAGCTCGAGCCGGTGTCATTCCAACCGCCGGTCTTCTCGGACTCTCCTATCTTACCTTCGTGGCAACTATACTAGCCGGAAGCAGCACCTGGACCGTCGCACCAGCGCGAGTAGAGTGGCTGGAAGAGGAATTCCAAGGGATAAACTGGCGCTTGACAACGCTGGAAACGGTGATACGGTTTATGCTAAGCCGATAAGCACAAAGGGTTGTAAGTTCTGATGACCTGCGACAACATGAACACTTCCGTGATCGTAGTTAGCGCGCTTCTCATCCTTATTAAGGGCGAAAAGCGAGGTCTGGTTGCGGTGGTGTAGCGCAATAAGTACGAGCTTATTGTAGGCAAGAAGCACCTCCCAACCGGGAGGTGCTTCTCTTTTTGGGCGATCTCATCCGCAGTTAGTGAAGGAGTTAATCTATGAGCATCCCGCACAGTCGACCGCCAAGATCATCTAGTTCTCGACCCGACGAGAATCGAGCGCTTTCGCCGGAACCGTCTGAAACCCCGGAAAGCGCGCCTGGCTCGGAGGAAGCGGACAAGCAAAGCTTACTGGATCAATCATTCGAAGCCGAACGTGCGACGCGTAAGGCCCTGATGGATTATTACAATGGTTAACGCGAGCAAACAGTCGCTTTTGGGCGATGAGAGCTCACAGACTCATGATCTAAAACATCGTAGCCGCGCCATCACCGAGGGACCAAGCCGCGCGCCGGCCCGTGCGATGCTCAAAGCGGTCGGCTTCAGCGACCGCGACCTACGACGACCGATCATCGGCGTCGCCAACACCTGGATTGAGATCGGACCTTGCAACTTCCACCTGCGCCGGCTCGCGGCGAAGGTCAAGGAGGGGATTCGCGCTGCCGGTGGCACACCTATGGAGTTCAACACGGTCTCGATCTCGGACGGTATCACCATGGGCGCCGAGGGGATGAAGACTTCGCTCGTCAGCCGGGAGATTATCGCAGACTCGATCGAGCTCGTGGCACTCGGCAACATGTTCGATGGGCTCGTGGCGCTCTCGGGATGCGACAAGACTATCCCGGGCACGATCATGGCGCTGGTCCGGCTGGATCGATCCGGTGGA
>JADFRQ010000075.1 GCA_022561215.1 Chloroflexota bacterium
ACATCGCCGCCAGGATTGCTCCAGCGAGCGTTCCCCTTGCATTTACTTTCTTGTTGGGAATGCGATGATAAATGAGCCAAAATAACGCTACGCTTGCGATTAAGGCGACGCTAAAGTTCAGGTAGCCAAGCAGCCCCGTCTCTGTGCCTGTGAGGGGAATTGCTGCCAGGGCGCTGAAGGTAACCGACAAAATAAACAGGAGACCGATGGTCAGAACGGAAACGGCGGCAATGGCTCTGCGTTTCCAAAATGGACGAGGCTTAGCATCCCAAATCACATTCAAACTTACCGTAAGCGCATTGAACAATGTCGAGGCGCTCCAAAGAAGCCCGATCCCCGCAACAAGTCCAATCGAGCCTCGGGCGGCGACGGATTGATCGACGGCCTGACTTACAATATCAGATGCGGCAGGGATTATTTCCGCCAGGGTTTCATTCAATGCTGATCGAGCATCCGCGGATTCAAGAAATTGCGATCCCAAAAATACAAGAAATAATAGCAGCGGGAAGAGTGAAAGAATCCCATAGTAGGCGAGCGCGGCCGAACGTACAGCGATTTCATCCTCGCCAGCACGTTTAATCGCCCCTTGAATGGAACTTAACATTCGCGACGAGCCCCATTTGGCAACGGTTTCTTTTGTTTTGGATTGCAAGAAGGCCTCCAGATTGAGTTCGCAACGCCTGTCGATACGACAACTTTGGTTAAGGCAGGCGGCGTTTGATCCAAGATTATACTCGGAGCATGGCTGATTAATTTCGCGATGCATTGCTTTCAGAGGCGAGAAAAAACGGAGGGTATAGATGAAACGATCACTCACGGATATTGAAATTCGAGAGGCGATGCTGGTCTTTGGCGATAGTCTCACGTACCCAAAGATTCGGGTGCATGAAGAAGTGGGCTTTCCCAATTGGATCGCAAGAATTGGGGCCGTGTTATCGAGACAGCCCAAGCCACAGAATAACGCGATCACAGTAGGAAACCATATCTATTTTCCGGTTGCGTTACATACAGGCAAAGAAGCCATTAATAATTTGCAGTTAAATGATATTTCCTGGCTGATGCACGAGCTAATCCACACCTGGCAGTTTCAGCATGTCGGGTATCGCTATCTGGCTGATGCCATCGTAGCGCAGGTGCGATTGGGGAAAAATGTCTATGATTTTGGAGGGAAAAAGGGATTGGAAGACGCCCATCGAACTCAGAAAAATTTCGGCAGCTTCAATCCCGAGCAGCAAGGCGATATTGTCCGTTACTATTACCTGGGATTTAAACGCGGCGAGAACGTGGAAGCGTGGGCGCCGTTTATCACGGAAGTGAAGAACACAATCGCACGATAGGCAAAATTTTAATAAGGCGCAAAGGTTGAAGGATCTCGTTTTCCGTATGCCAAACTCCGTGCTATTGAGAAACGATGATTCTGCCCTTCAGTTCTTGAAGGGTTTCAGAATGACATTAAGCGTCGTACCTCCTCCATGTCATCCTGAACCCTTTGCAAAGCAAAGGTTGAGGGATCCCGTTTTCCGAATGCGAAGTACATGCTCGTGAGAAACGATGATTCTGCCCTTCAGTTCCTGAAGGGTTTCAGAATGACATTGACCGAGGGCTCATTATAATGCCGAAGGATCTCGTTTTCCGAGTGCGAAATAACGGCGTCGTAGAAATTAAATTCTTCCCTGCTCGTGTGTTCAGAATAGTATTGAAAGCCAAGGTCAATGCAACTTTTCCCTGGTAATCGCCGTTTCCCTACTCGTTGAACATTTCGCCCACCGAACGGCCTTCATGTGCGCGCAGGATGACTTCTCCCAGAAGAGGTGCGATCGAAAGGATGGTCATATTGGGAAGAATTTTTTCCTGGGGAATGGGTAGTGTATTTGTGGTCACAATTTCGCGAATTCCGCTATGAGAGGCCATTTCATCAAGTGCTGGAGATATCAGCAGCGCATGGGTGAAGGAAAAGTAGACATCGCGGGCGCCATGTGCCCGGACAATGGAAGCTGCCTCAAGCATCGAGCCACCGGTAAGCACTTCATCATCCACCATAATCACATCTTTGTCTTTCACATCTCCAATCACGGTAGTTGCAGATGCTTTTCCATCATCAGCTTTGCGTCTCTTTTCGATAAACGCCAGGGGAACACCCAGCTTCGCTGCGAAATTTCTACCCTTTTTGGCAAAACCGAGATCTGCAGTCGCCACGACTACATTATCAAGCTTTTTGTCGAGAAAGTAATCGCTGAGGATGTGAAATGCAGTCAGTACATCCCCGGGAATGGAGAAAAAACCCTGAATTTGGCCGGCGTGAAGGTCAATCGTCATATAACGATCCGCCCCGGCGACTTCGATCATATCGGCGACAAGGCGTGCGGTGATCGGCACTCGAGGTTGGTCCTTCTTATCTGAGCGTGCGTACGCCATATAGGGAAAAACGGCCGTAATTCTTCCGGCGGAATCACGCTTCAATGTGTCGATGGTGATTAACAATTCCATCAGGTTGCGATGCACGGGGGGACCCATGGATTGGATCAGATAAACGTCCTGTCCACGGACGCTCCCGTGCAGCCGGACAAAAAGATTCTCGTTCTGAAATTCCACCAGATCGTGGCCGCTGATGGGCACCGACAGATATTCACTAATTTCCTTGGCAAGATCCTGGCTTCCTGAACCGGCAAAGAGACGAATATCGCCATACCCGTACATTCTACCCATATCGATCTACCCTCTCCTCTGTTGATGTCTGATCGAAGAAAGCCAAGGTATTGTAGATGGAAATGCTGGTTTTGCTACTTGTTCGCCCTGAAAACGATCTGCGCAATTCTTATCGACGTCTATTACTTCATCCCAATGTTTTCCGCAAGAATCTGTTTTCACTTTGTAAAGTAAGGCAATTGGGATTGGGTTAGGCGTCCTGCATGAGCGATTGCACGGCTTGGTGCGGCGAAAATTCGCGTGCCAGAACTTTTTCAATAACGCCATCAAAATGTTTCGCCGGATGCCGTGCATGAAATTCGTATGCCAGGCGTTCGCGTAGCAAATACTCCACCTGCGCGATCCGACGCTCGCGCTCCCTTACTGTGTTCAGACCTGAATGGTTAAGGTAGCGACGATGCTCTTGTATTGCCGCAACAATTTCTTCAATTCCTTCATTTCGTGTTGCAACAGCAGATAGTACTGGAGGCAACCACATTTCGGGCTGCCCGTCCTCAGACGCTTGATTAAGTTTCGCCGGTTTGCTAGGATGGCCGAGCATAAGGGCATTGCGCAATGCTTTCAGCGTTTTTTTCGCGCCGGGTCGATCGGCCTTGTTGACAACCATGATATCGGCGATTTCCATTAAACCTGCCTTTATCGCCTGAATATCATCCCCGAGACCGGGGGCGTCGATAACGATCGTTGTCTGCGCTGTACTGGCAATTTCTACCTCCGCTTGGCCAGCTCCCACGGTTTCGATCATGATCAGATCATATCCGGCGGCATCCAAAACAGCGGCAACATCAGCCGTTGTGTGTGCTAATCCGCCCAGCGCACCGCGGCTCGCCATGGATCGAATAAATATTCCGGGATCGCCGGAAAGATCGCGCATGCGTATGCGATCCCCCAGAAGCGCCCCTCCGCTAAACGGGCTGCTCGGGTCAACGGCGATGATGGCAATTTCCGGCGGCTTTAATTGGCCTTCTTGGGGAACATGGCGGAGATAACTTGCAATTCGATTTACGATTGTCGATTTCCCGGTCCCCGGCGCGCCCGTAATCCCGACAAGATGTGCCCGCCCGGTGCGCTGAAACAACAAACTAAGCACTTCAATACCTATGGGGTCATAATTTTCGATAAGGGTTAGTACGCGGGATAATATTAAACGATCACCGCTTGTAATTGCTTCAGCCATGGATTCTGGCTCAAGCTTCATACACCGTTCCTGGATGCTTCAACAGCATTTTTAAATGCCGAAATGATAACCTTCGTGCTTGTCCCTGGTCTAAAAACCGCGGTCACTCCGGCCTGCAGCAAGCGAGGCTCATCCTCGTCGGGAATGATACCACCCAACAATACAGGGACACTTTCCTGACCCTGATCGCGCATTAGATTCAATATACGCGGCACCAACTCCATATGCGCGCCGGATAGGATAGATAAGCCTACTGCGTCGACATCCTCCTGCAAAGCCGCTTCAGCAACCATCTCAGGCGTCTGGCGCAATCCTGTGTAGATCACCTCAATACCCGCATCTCGCAACGCTCTAGCAATTATTTTCGCCCCGCGGTCATGTCCATCCAACCCTGGTTTTGCAATTAAAACGCGTATTTTTCTTCCCATTGAGCTTCTCTCCCGCCTATTTGGGCCCCTTCGAGCGGATTATACACCCGTCACGATGGCTCGCCCGGGTTCGATGGATCGCATACCACCGGGGGTGTTACCATCCAATCCCCTCAATCACTCGGCAACCTATACATCCCCATTGCCGCGTGCACGCGTTCCATCGTCTCTCTGGCTTCGGCGCGCATCTTCTGCGTACCTTGATAAAGGATTTCTTGCACGAGCGCAGGGTCGCTGGCGTACCGGGCTCTCTCTTCACGAATCGGCTCGAGAAAATCGTTTAGCGCCCTGGCTAATTTTGTCTTCACTTCCACATCCCCAACCTTCCCGGCGCGATAGCGCGTTTTTAGATCTTCGACCTCCTCATGGTCGGGATTAAAAGCGTCATGAAAAATGAAAACCGGATTCCCCTCCACTCGTCCAGGTATATCGGCGCGCACGCGATTGGGATCGGTGTACATTCCGCGCACTTTCTTCTCCACTGTGGCCACGTCGTCAGAAAGGTAGATCGCGTTATCAAGCGATTTGCTCATTTTCGCCTGGCCATCTGTACCAATGAGCGATGGCGTATCCCCAATTAATGCCTCCGGAATTGGGAATACGTCCCCGTAAAAGCGATTGAATTTTCGCGCGATTTCGCGTGTAATTTCGACATGTGATTCATTGTCCTTGCCCACAGGGACCAGATCGGCCCTGGGCAGAAGAATGTCCGCCGCCTGAAGCACTGGGTACCCCAAGAGTCCAAGAGGCATGGTTTCAAGTTCGGCATCCCTGGCCATATCTTTGAGGCTTGGCAACCGTTCGAGGCGCGGGACGGTAACCAACATCTCAAAGAGCAGGTTTAGTTCATAGGTTTCCGGAACTGCAGATTGCAAAAAAATTACGCTGCGCTCGGGGTCAATCCCCACTGAGAGATAATCGAGAACAATCTCGCGGATATTTTCTTCCAACAGCAGCGTATTATCCTTCTCTGGCCTTGTAGTGAGCATGTGTAGATCGGCAATGATAAAGAAGCTTTCATACTGATCTTGTAGGCGAATTCGATTTTGAAAAGATCCCACGTAATGGCCAATATGCATTCTACCGGTTGGGCGATCGCCAGTCAGGATGCGCTTCTTCTTCTCGTTCATAAATGGTTACACCTCCCTCTATTTCCGAAAAATTAGTCTGGGAGCAATTAAAATAAAAATGCTCCTCCCGCTAGGGGACGAGCATTAAATGCCCGCGGTGCCACCCCGCTTGAGCTGGAACGCAAGATCGATTACGCACATATTCAATCCCGATTCCAACTCCACTTTAGAGCCATCCTCGCCAAATCTAAGGATCTCTATTCCGTGATAACGGACGGAATCCGGCACAGGCTAACGGAGTATATCGTTCACCTGGCAGCTCAGAGGTCCATTCTGCTTTCGTATCCCGGCAAGGTTCCCACCATCCCCTGCTCTCTGCGGCAAGTTCACGAAGCCTACTTGTCCTCGTCAACGCAATGGTTATTCCGTATTCTAAATTGTCTTCTTTCGTTTCTCCTCTTCTACCAAATATTTACAAACCCAGGTGCGGATTAAGCTTATTGAGGATCTTCTTCTTGGGAACATAACCGGTCAGACGTTCAACGGGTTCCCCATTAATGAAAAGAATGAGTGTGGGAACACCCATTACGCCCATCTGCATCGTGGTCTCCAAGTTTGAATCGATATCAAGCGTAAAGACCTTCACCTGACCTTCCCACTCCTGCGCCAATTCTTCAACTATCGGATCGAGTTGCTTGCACGGATGACACCACGTCGCGCCAAAATCCAGGAGCACGGGAATTTTAGAATTTTTTACCACTTCCTCAAATGTTGCATCTGTCACTTCGGCCAAATTTGCCATACCAATCTCCAAATCAACCTGGTCTAGGATTATGACGACATCACGGACCCATTATCTTTCTTGACGCTATTATCGCCATTCGCGTATCATCCTAACGACCTGAGCCGCCCCTGTCAAGTGAAAATAGGCCTGCTTGACGCTCAGAAAACGCCATGGTATCATGAATTGTTTTTATTTAGCACTCTCGATGTTAGAGTGCTAAATTTTTTCGGAGCGACGATGATATCGCTAAGCGAGCGCCAGGAAACTATCCTGGCATTAATTGTTCACGAGTATATTGATGCCGCGCGACCCGTTGGCTCGAAGCGCCTTATCCAAAAATATGACCTTGGCATCAGTTCTGCCACGGTTCGTAACGAGATGGCCGCCCTTTCCAAAGCCGGAGTGTTGCGCCAACCGCATACTTCGGCCGGTCGCATTCCTACCGAGGAAGGATACCGCTACTTTGTACGACGCTTATTGGGAGAAACCGAACTATCTTTGGACGAGAAGCGGATGATTAATCATCAATTTCACCAGGCGCCGGCGGATATTGATGAGTGGGTACGCCTCTCTGCTTCCATCCTCGCGCAAACCTCTACCGTAGCTGCTGTAGTGACCACTCCGCACCCCGACAGGGCAATTTATAAACACCTGGAATTAATCAATACCAGCGGCCGTCAAGTTTTACTCGTGCTGGTGCTTCAGGGCGGTGATGTACGCCAGCAGATGCTCACGTTGAACGAGGTCGTCGACCAGGACCGCCTGACCAGGATAGCCAACCGTATCACCAGCGACTGTTATGGGAAGTTTTCGACGGCAATTGCCACGTTAGCAGATACCTACATGGAAATGGAAAGCGAAATCGCCTTGCTGGTTGCCGAGATCATGCAGCGTGCCGACGCATTCAGCGCAGGTGATATCCATCGCGATGGCATTACCAATGTGTTAAATCAGCCCGAATTTGCCTCCTCCGAGAATGCTCGAAGTGCATTGCGGCTTTTGGAAGAGCGCGGATTTCTCGAGGAAGTTTTGACCAAGGCCTTAAGCCCAAGAGTGGGCGGCGTGCAAGTTATCATCGCCGGCGAGGGAGCCTGGGATGAACTAAAGGAAGTTTCGATGATCTTGGCGCGCTACGGGTCCCAGGAATATGCAACCGGGACAATGGGCGTCTTGGGACCCATTCGAATGTCCTACGGAAGAACAATCTCCGCAGTGCGCTATGTCGCCGATTTAATGACTGATTTTGTCATCGAGGCGTTTGCCGGCTAAAAAGGCGTTAATTTCGATTTTGAGGAGTTTAATAAAGGTGAAAAAGAAGAATGAGGGAATCAAGGAACAAGATCCGGAGAATGATGTGCCGGAATCATCGGATGAACAGGATGGTTCGCAGCCAGAATCCCTTGACGACGAAGCGCAGCCCGCAACTGAAATCGAAGATACCAGCCCAGAATTTTTGGCCGATAAATTGAATGCACTCGAGACGGAGTTGGAAGAGCAGCGACTAAAAACCGAGGAATATTTGGATGGCTGGCAACGCGCAATTGCCGAATTTTCCAATTACAAGAAACGTGTCCAGAGAGAACGGGAAGAAGATCATGCGCGCCTGAGCGGCCAAATACTAAGTCGCTATTTGGATGTGGTCGATGATTTTGAGCGTGCCTTGAAAGATTCTCCCTCCGGTGAGGATATACGTGCATGGACAGAAGGTATCGACCTCATTTACAGAAAATTAAACACAATCCTTGAGACGGAAGGTGTGGAGGAGATCGAGGCAGAGGGCGTTTTCGACCCAATCTATCATGAAGCGATCTTCCAAGAAGAAGTAAAAGGTTATAAAGAAGGTGAAATCGTTGAAGTGATTCAACGTGGTTACAAGATTGGGGATCGAGTACTTCGCCCCGCACAGGTACGCATAGCTAAGTAGGAGTCCTAATATATGGGTAAGATTATTGGCATCGACTTGGGAACCACGAATTCCGTTGCGGCAATTATGGAAGGTGGTGAACCGACAGTTATCCCGTCCGCCGAGGGGGGACGCCTTTTTCCCTCCGTCGTGGCTATAAATCCAAAAACTGGCGAACGATTGGTTGGACAAATCGCTCGTCGCCAGGCAATTGTGAACCCCGAAAATACCGTGTTCTCCATCAAGCGCTTCATGGGAAGAAAGATATCCGACGCGGCGGTTCAAAAAACAATCAAGATGATTCCTTACAAAGTAACCGAAGCACCGAATGGCGATATTCGCGTTGTTCTCGGGGAAAAGGAATTTTCTCCTCCCGAAATTTCGGCCATGATTTTAAGCAAAATTCGCACGGATGCGGAGGCCTATACGGGCGAGGCAATCACACAAGCGGTGATCACCGTTCCCGCCTACTTCAATGACTCGCAGCGCAATGCTACGAAGGATGCTGGAAAAATTGCCGGATTGGATGTCTTGCGCATTATCAATGAGCCCACCGCTTCTGCACTGGCGTATGGTCTGGACAAGAAAGATGAAGAAACCATCGCGGTCTATGACCTTGGCGGTGGGACCTTCGATATTTCAATTTTGGATGTCGGCGATGGGGTATTTGAAGTCAAGGCTACGAATGGCGATACATTTCTGGGCGGGGACGATTTTGATTTGCGCATCATAGATTGGATTGCAGACGAATTTCAGCATCAGGAAGGTATCGATTTGCGCAATGATCGTCAGGCGCTGCAACGTCTCCGAGAAGCCTCCGAGAAAGCCAAAATCGAATTATCGACGACAATGGAATCAGAAATCAATTTGCCGTTTATCTCCGCCGATGCTACCGGTCCAAAACACCTTAACATCACCCTCACGCGATCAAAACTTGAACAATTAACGGATGATCTTGTTCAAAGATCAATTGCCCCATGTCAGCAAGCGCTGCGTGATGCAGGAATTGATGCCTCCGATGTAAATGAAGTGATCCTCGTGGGTGGGATGACGCGCATGCCCGCCGTGCAAGAAGCGGTACGCAAGTTTTTTGACAAAGATCCTCACAAGGGTGTTAATCCCGACGAGGTCGTGGGTGTTGGTGCAGCGATACAAGCAGGTGTGCTAGGGGGCGATGTAAAAGACGTATTGCTGCTTGATGTCACGCCGCTTACGCTTTCAATCGAGACTCTGGGCGCAGTTGCTACGGCACTAATCGATAGAAATACGACGATTCCAACGCGCAAGAGCCAGGTTTTTTCCACCGCAGCTGATAATCAAAGCGAAGTCGAGATTAATATCCTTCAGGGTGAACGTCCGATGGCTGCAGATAACAAATCATTGGGAAAATTCTCCCTTGATGGCATCCCGCCCGCCCCGCGCGGAATCCCACAGGTTGAGGTAACGTTCGATATCGATGCCGACGGAATATTGAAAGTAAGCGCACAGGATAAGGCCACGGCAAAAACCCAACATATTACCATCACGGCGTCATCCGGGCTGGAAGAAGAAGAGGTTGAAAGAATGCGCCGCGAAGCAGAGACGCATGCCGCCCAAGATCGTGAGCGCCGCGAGATGGCGGAAGCACGTAACGCTGGCGATAACGCGATGTATTCTGGCTCGAAATTGCTCTCCGAAAACGGCGATAAAATTAATGAAGAGCAGCAAGATGCTCTGAAAGCCAAAATTCAACAAGTTCAACAGGCGCTCGATCGCGAAGAGCTCGATTCGCTGAAAGAAACAACCGATTCGTTAGTTCAATCCGTGCAAGAAATTGGAACGGCAATACATGAGGCCGCGCAATCTGCGGAAAAGGACGATGACGCCTCCACGGCCGAAACGGAAGATTTTATTGAAGGTGAATTTACCGAGGAAGAGGCTTAGGGACTGCGCTCTCGGGCCCGCCGATGGGACGCAATAGATATGGCTAAAAAACGTGATTATTATGAAATCTTGGGCATTGGGCGCGAAGCGAGCGCCGAAGAGATTCGGCGCGCGTTTCGAAACCTGGCCAAGAAATTACACCCCGATGTGAATAAAGAAGCGGATGGCGAGGCCAAATTTAAGGAAATCAATGAGGCCTACGCCATTCTTTCCGATGAAGATAAGCGCGCAGCCTATGATCGCTACGGGCATGCAGGATTGGAAGGCATGCCGCTCGATTTCGACTTTTCATTTGGTGATGTCTTTGAAGGCTTATTTGGTTTTGGCATGGGCGGGCGCCGAAGGCGCCGCGCACCACGCCGTGGCTCGGATTTGCGATATGATGTAACCCTAGAATTCAAAGAAGCCATATTCGGCATCGAGCGAGAAATTGAGTTTTCGCGAACGGATACTTGCAACGTTTGCGATGGATCGGGCGCCGAGCCGGGGACATCGCCTGTGCGTTGCACCACGTGCAACGGAGCAGGAGAAATCCGCCAGGCGCGCCAGACATTTCTCGGCTCGATGGTCAATGTGACCACATGCCCAACTTGTGCTGGTCGCGGGGAAACCTTAGCGACGCCTTGCCATAATTGCAATGGTAGAGGACGCGAAAGGATTAAGGTAGAGCGCACCGTATCTATCCCCGCAGGCGTCGATGAATCAACCCAGATACGCCTGAGCGGCGAGGGGGAACCCGGCAGCTTTGGGGGGCCAAGGGGCGATCTCTACATTGTTATCCAAATTAAAAAACATCGTTATTTCCGACGAAGGAACAACGATGTGATATTGGATTTGGCCATAAATATCGCCCAGGCAACCTTGGGCGCCGAAGTCCAGGTGCCGACGGTCGATGGTGAAGAAACGATAAGAATACAGCCCGGCTCACAGCCAGGAAAAATGATTCGTCTGCGCGGTAAGGGTGCACCCCATTTGCGCCGTAATGGGCGCGGCGACCAACTCATCATACTGTCGGTTGAAATTCCCCGCCAAATTGATGCCACCCAAAGAGAACTATTCGAAAAACTTTCGGAGACGATGGGGACAGAGGTCCACCCCCAGGAGCTGAGCCTCATCGACCGTCTCAAGGATCTTCTTGGAGGCCTGGCTGCTTGAAGTGGATGGAAATATCTCTCACCCTCTCAGGTGAGCTAGCAGAAGCTGTTTCCGAAGTGCTTAATCGCTACGCCCCTGGATCTGTGGCGGTCGAAGCGCTTGGCCCCAACAAAAAGTTCTCCTCAGTTGATAATGTTCACCTGCGTGCCTACCTTCCAATTGACGACGATCATCCCCAGCGTTTGCGATCGATCGAAAAAGGATTATGGCATCTCGGCCAGATCAATCCGCTGCCTGATGCCCAATTCAGAACACTGGAAGAGGAAAACTACCTCGAAATCTGGAAGGTGAATTTTCGGCCAATCGAGATTGGTGAGCGGCTTCTTGTGCACCCCGATTGGATAACGATGAATGACGGCGATCGGATAGCGATTATCATCAGCCCGGAAATGGCATTTGGCACCGGCACACATCCAAGCACGCAGCTTTGCCTAGTTGCCCTCGAGAAGAACCTGAGCAGCGCGGACACTGTTATCGACGTTGGCTGTGGATCTGGGATTCTTAGCATCGCGGCAGCAAAATTGGGCGCCTCCAAAGTGCTGGCTTTGGATATTGATCCCAAGGCAATTCAGAATTCAAAAAAGAATATCCTGCTTAATCAGCTTGAAGATATAATTGAAGTCCGCTTAGGATCCCTTCCCCAGGATACGCTTTCCGATCCTGAGTTCAAATATGATATGCTCGTTGCCAATATCCTCGAAAATGCTCTCGTGCAACTATTGGCAGAGGGATTGAGCGATTGTGTGAGAGAAAATGGAGTTTTAATCTTTTCAGGATTACTCGTTGAACAATCGCCAACTTTTACTCAAACTTGCCGGCGTTATGGCCTTCAATTTATTGATGAGCATCGGATGGGGGATTGGATATGCCTTGTGTTCGCGAAAAAGTGAAGCATGGGTTGCACCGGTAGGCGGGGGAACCCCGCCACTACAACGCGGTAATTTATGGCCCTTGGCCCGTACAGTGAATCACGATACTTCGTTGGGCCGGGGCATTGTGGCAACTAATCAGAAACCCTCATACCTATGCAGGCACGAGGGTACATTGCGGACACGTCTTTCTAAAACAGGAAGTCAAATTATGATTGCGAGGGCCTCTGTCCACCTTTCTTAAATCTGTAGGTGATTCGCCCGCGAGTGAGATCGTAGGGAGAAAGCTCAACTCGCACCCGATCGCCCAGGAGAATGCGGATATAGTATTTACGCATCTTGCCCGAAAGATATGCTAGGACTTTATGGCCATTATCAAGTTCGACTCGGAATTGAGTGGAAGGGAGCGCCTCGGTTACGATGCCCTCGAGTTCGATCTTCTCTTCCTTTTTAGCCATTTATTTCTCCAACCATTGCCTACCAACGAAGCCCAATTTATGCCGCTGGGGATAATGTCTAGGTACGACGTTCTTCATATTTCCTCTGACGTCTCTTCAACCTGCGAATAGCCTTTTTGCGTTGGATCCTTCTCAGCTCACTCTTCGAAACAAACCACCGCTTCCGCCGAACAGTGCTTAGAATTCCACTCTTGGCTACTTTCTTCCGAAATCGCTTGAGTAGTTGATCCTGGCTCTCATTGGGCCGACGGATCACAGTTGTCATCCGCTCTCACCTCCTGTCAAGATTGTATGTCCTCCAAAGAAGCAGACTGAGCTAGTTCTTCGTTCATGAGGATCAATTCCAGGTTCATGCGCTCACGTTTGGGGTCGAATGCAAGCACACGAACTTGGACCTTACTGCCTACCGGGGGAAGAGTATATTCCACGGTAGTCCGTACAAAACCTTCAATTCCTTTTTCAACATTAATATAGATTCCACTGGAGGTCTGACGTGTGACCTTACCCTCGAGAAGCTGACCCAGTTTGATCTTATCGGCTATCGAATCCCATGGATTTGGCTGCAGACGTTTGATGCTCAAACCGATTCGGTTGGCTTCGAAATCCAGTCGAATAACCAGTGTTTTAATAACCTGCCCCACTTCAAGCAATTCCCCAGGATTATGGACATGTTCCCAGGATAATTCCGAAATATGAACCAAGCCGTCTGCTCCACCGATATCGACAAAAGCTCCAAATTCTCTTAAACTGGTCACAACTCCATTGCGGATTTCACCCTGTTTAAGCGATTTTATTACGATCGCTTTCTGTTCCTGCCGCCATTGGCGAATCGCCTTTCTTTCGGAAAGAACCAGCCTGTGGCGTTGAGGATCAGCCTCCAAAATTTTGAATGGGAATGTACGTCCG
>JADFRQ010000076.1 GCA_022561215.1 Chloroflexota bacterium
ATATCGCCGCGATTGCAGGCATTACGCTAGAGGAGCTTTTTGCTCTGAACGGAATTCAAGCGACCGACTTCGCAATCCCGGGAATGGAGCTTCTGCTGGGATTTGCTGGACCAGTACAAGCGACGGCTGCGCCAGGGAGCGTCGATACGGCAACGCCAGTAGAAGCGACTGCAACGCCAATCTTCAACACCGGGGAAATATGTGTGCTGCTGTTTTTGGATGTTAATGGTAATGCGCGACTTGAAGAAGATGAAATGGCTCTAGCCGATGGCCAGATAAACGTGGTGAACAGTTCGGGCACTTTGGCAGCGGAAAGCACCACGACGGAAGATGCGGAAGGACATTGCTTTCAAGGGTTGCAGGCAGGCGAATACAATGTAAGTGCCGCAGTGCCATCAGGTTACAACCCGACTACCTCGATGAATATACCGTTGCGGTTGCAAGCGGGAGATATTAAATTCATTCAATTTGGCGCGCAGGCAAGCGCGGCGACTACCAGTTTCTTAAGTGCCACCGAGAGGGATAAATCCATTTGGTATGGAATTTTCGGTGTTCTCTTACTCGCTACTGCGGCGGGGATCGGCTACTATGCTTTAAAATATGGCCGTTAAGGCAAGGAGTTTTACGGAAAAGAGCCAGAGGATGCTGTACCCTACTATAGGATAGCGGGGACGAAGTCCCTCACTTTCATCGAATACGGCCTCTTCAAGCCAGCCTTACAATTGCCTTACAAAGTTCACAAACCCCTGATGAGTTTCCCTATAATTCAGTTATCAAAACACGTGTGCAACACGTGTCCGAGTTGGTAAGCTCCTATTGGTAGGAGCATTGAGCACCAGGAGGTGGGTATCGCGGAGCTCTAAAGAGTTGGGTTCCAACCCGAAATTGAAAAGCGAGGCTTCCTGCCGCTGCCTCGCTTTTCGTATGAAAAGCCTCTAGGGCTTTTTTTTTATGGAATAGGGCCCCTGAATAGGTATGGCTTGTTCCGGATTAGGCTGCTGAGGGTTAAAAAATGAGCACGGATTTGGGGGACAGCCATTTTCATATCGGTTTTTTCCCTGGAATAACCCCGACGATCCCCGCGGGGTTAGGCACTTAAGCTTCTGGTAGCATTGGGAATTCTAGACTGAATCAGAAGTTTTTGTTCTCTCGCATAAAATTATTAATCAAATACCTTTTGATTCCTGCAAAAGGATGATTTAATGGGGAGCACAAGCTTTGCGGGATTATTTTTCAAGGCTTATCTGGGATCATCGATGCGACCGAAAGACCAAATGTTTCAAAGAAAAAGAGGAAAAGGCCTAAAACAGGCGCTGGAACAGGCCAGTGATTTTGAATTGCGCGCGCTGCGTGAAGATCTCGCGCAATGGCAAGATCGCGTAATTGAACTCGAAGCCGATATTGCGGAAACGCAAATGGAGTTAGACCTTTTTGAAAGGAAGTATGAATACAATCTAGGCCCGCTGCAGAAGCGATTGCAGGCGTTGAAAGCGGAGTATGACGAGAAAAAGAGATTGGCGGAGCACCGGGCGCAGTGGAAGAATAAAGCAGACCCCTCTCAAATACCGCTAGATGTCCTGGAGCAGTTTCGAAAGTCCTGGGAACAGAGTGAGCCGGCGCCGATCGCAGAACAAGAGCAAGAGCTTGATGGAGCGACGAAAGAAGAGCTAAAAAACATCTATCGTAGCTTAGCAAAACGTTTCCACCCCGATTTGGTGGTCGACCCCAGTGAGAAAAAGAGACGCGCAGGAATAATGATCGCCGTGAATGAGGCCTATGCAAGCAAGGATATGGCGGCGTTGATGACATTGATGGAAGGCGAAGATCAGATTGCTGCAGAGATGGATAAATCGCGTGATGAAGAAGTGAGCGAGCTGCGCTCCGAAATTCTGCGCCTGAAGGGATTGCTTGTAGAGCTTGAGAGAAAACTCCTCGATCTGGTCAATTCGTCGCGAGTTAAAATTATGCTTGATGTAAGTATGGCGGCAAACTCTGGGCGCGATTTGTTTGCCGAGATGGCGCTTGATCTTCAAAAAGAGATTGTGCGCGTCGAAACGGAATTGGTTCTCTATCGCTGACAGGAAGGAGTCTTCCCGGTAGCGATACGGTAGGCTAACGAAGCACTCTTAGAAGTTACACCCTCATCCGTCTTTATGGGATTTCAATCTCCGAATGAAAAAAATAGAATCCTTTAGGCGAGGAATAAGCAGTCGACTGCCATCGAACAGTGCGCAACTATTCCAGGATGATCGATTTCTCATCGTGCTGTTATTCCTCGCAAACTTATTTCTTGTTTTTGCCGTATTTCTGCCAAATTTGAGTGAAATTAATCCTTGGGACGAAGCTGCTTATGCAAGCAGCGGTCAGCAACTCGTTGATAAGGGGGAATTGCCGAACCTGGCTGGAAATCCGCTGACGGCAGTTTTCTACGCAATTAGCTATTTGCCATTTCGAAACTCTATCCAATGGATGGTCCACAGCGTTTCGTTAGGCCGTCTCGTTCTTTTTTCGATGCTTTGGTTGACGACATACAAGGTTGTTAGAGAACTGGAAAAATTTACTCCCGTCTTCGTGGGTTTGGGTATTCTCTTTGTTACGCCTCTCGCAATCGAAATGCTGCGATTCCCCACCGATCCACTTTTTGCTTCCTTCGCCGGATTGGCGCTTTGGCAATTATTAAAATATACGAAGACGCGTGAGCCCGCCCAATTGCGCAATGTATCCACTTTTCTAGGATTAAGCGCGCTGGCTCGCAATGATGGTCTGGTTCTTTTTCTTATTTTTGCCGTCATTAGCGTCCCGTTGATCATTCGCAGTTCTCGCTGGGTTCGTAGCCTGGCCGCCGCAGCCCTACCCTTCATCATTCTTGTCGGGGGGTATATTTTTTTGGTAGGGCTACTGAGCGGCAATTTTGAGTCCGGATTGGCAAAGCGCACCTATTCCAATTTCGAATCCGGGCAGCAAATTGTCTTCGTCGGTTCTGGTGAGTTGAATGCGGTAATTGAATCGAGGCTCGAGGCACGGCGCCTATTTGGAACGCCGGCCGAAAACGCCAATTCTGTGTTTAAAGCCATCCTACATAATCCCCAGGCCTATCTTGAGAGATTAGGGGCCGTAATCAAGGCATTGCCGCAAACGATGCTTAAGGCCTACGGGATTCGCTTTTCGGCGGTTCTGCTTATGTTGGTGTTGCGTGGAATTTTTGAGCTTATCCGCAGGAGAGAATTTCTTATTCTGACAATATTGATGTTATGGCCGCTGCATTTGTTGACAGGCTTCGTGATTACTATCTTTCGCACTGGACATCTTCAGTTTCCTTTTTACATTGTTTTTGGATTGGCATCTATTGGACTGGCGGCACTGGTTAAGAACATTAAAAATCGCAGGGAAATGGCGATTGCCAGCCTTTATCTAATCGCTTTGATCCTTTATGGATTATTCGACAATAAACTTGCCATTTTTTACGGCGCCGCAGTATTTCTGGGTGGGCTGATGATCCTTCGTTTATCGCGCCAATACTCGACCACCTCCAAGTCTGCCATTTACCTGCTGATTTTTATCACAGGAATCATAGTTCGTGGCCAATTCCCAAGTCCAATAATACGGACGATAGGGATAGATCCAAAAGAACAAATGGTGGCGTACATTACACAGGAATTTGACGAGGGAACATTTATTGCTTCCGGGGCGCCTGGTGTAATCTGGGCGTCCAAAATGGATTACGCGGGGCTCATTTCGACGGATTTTCCGGTAAATCGTAACTCCGAAGAACTGTACGTCTGGATGCGGGAACAAGGCATCGAGGCCATATACGTCGATCATGGCCTCTATAATGCTGCTCCGAAAATTTGGGATTTAATTGAGGATCAAATCGGCTCTGGTTGGGTGCGCATATTTATAGTCGACCAGGGAAATTATCAGGTCCTGGTACCCGCCAATAGGAATTGAAGCGTTGACCGGTGCGTGAAGTTTATTCGGATTCTCGTGTCAATTCTGCGCGAGCATTTGGCGCAAGACAGTGTGAAGAATCCCGCCGTTACGGTAGTATTCGATTTCAATTTCGGTGTCAATTCGCACACGTACGCGGAACTCATATGTGTCATCTTCTCGCGTAACCTTCACGCGCAGTTCGTCGGAAGGGGCCAAATCATCTGTTAGCCCCAGGATATCAATGAGCTCATGACCCGTAATCCCCAGCGATTTTGCATTGTCTCCAGGCAGAAATTCAATGGGCAGCACACCCATCCCAATGAGATTAGAACGATGGATGCGCTCGAAAGATTCTGCCAGCACAGCTTTTACCCCAAGCAGCAGGCACCCTTTCGCCGCCCAGTCGCGGGATGAGCCGCTGCCATACGCTTTTCCGGCGATAACGACCAATGGAACTTCTTCAGTTTTATACCTCATCGCGGCGTCGTAAATGCTCATTTGATCTCCACTGGGAAGATGGAGTGTTACGCCGCCCTCTGTTCCCGGAACAAGTAAATTTTTAAGCCGAATATTTCCGAACGTCCCACGAGTCATAATTCGGTCATTTCCGCGCCGCGCGCCAAATGAGTTAAATTCACGCGGTTTTATCCCTTTGGCGATCAGGTACTGGCCGGCTGGGTAATCGGCAGGAATTGCCCCTGCGGGCGAAATATGATCGGTGGTAACCGAATCGCCAAGCAATACGAGGACACGCGCATTGTGAATTTCCTCGATAGGGTCTAGTTCGGTATGCAGATCGGCAAAAAATGGAGGTTCCTGCAGGTAAGTCGAGGCTTCGTCCCAGGCGTATAATTCGCCACTCGATACCGGAATATTGTTCCATGTCTCGTTGCCTGAAAACACATTGCTGTATTGGTGGCGAAACATATCACTGCTGATTGAATGCATAATAAGCGTTCGAATTTCTTCCTGGCTTGGCCATATGTCCGCTAAGAAAATGGGATTGCCCTGAGAATCCTCTCCCAATGGATCTTGGACCAGATCGATATCCACCGTCCCGGCAAGGGCATAAGCAACCACCAGGGGAGGTGAGGCGAGATAGCTGGCGCGAATATGCGAATGGATTCTGCCCTCAAAATTCCGATTGCCGGAAAGCACTGCAGCGACGACTAGGTCTTGTTGATTGATGGCCCTCACTACCTCGGCGGGAAGTGGGCCGCTATTGCCGATACATGTTGTACATCCGTAGCCCACAAGATTGAATCCCAATTCTGCCAGGGGCTCAAGCAATCCTCCCTCCTGCAAATAATCTGTGACCACGCGTGAGCCCGGCGCCAAGCTGGTCTTAACGTAGGAATGCACACCTAATCCCTTTGCCAGGGCTTTTTTGGCAAGCAGCCCCGCAGCGACCATCACGGTGGGGTTGGAGGTATTGGTGCAGGAAGTGATTGCGGCAATCACAACCGCGCCATGGCCCATCTTTGTTTTGTCACCGTTGGTGCTAACGGTGGATTCATTATCAAGAGAAGCGCTGTCGAGTTCGAAGCCTCCTGCATGGGTAGGGGAGGTAAGCGCTTGACGGAAGGCAGACTGCATTTCGGAAAGCAGGACCAGATCGTGGGGACGTTTGGGCCCAGCAAGGCTGGTTTCCACAGTAGAAAGATCAAGCTTGAGAATATCACTGTACTCGGGTTCCGGTGTTTGATCGCTTCTGAACAGCCCCTGCTCTTTGCAATAGCGCTCCACAAGATCGATGAGATTTTCGCTGCGACCTGTTTCCCGCAAGTAGCGCAGAGTCTCATCATCCACCGGAAAATAGCCGACCGTCGCGCCATACTCCGGTGCCATGTTGGCAACCGTAGCGCGGTCGGCCAGCGACATGGTGGACAGTCCCGGTCCAAAGAATTCAACAAATTTTCCGACCACCCCAAATTGGCGCAGGATCTGGGTGATCTTTAAGACGAGATCTGTCGCAGTTGTACCTTCCGACAGGCTGCCTGACAGTCGAAAACCAACAACATCTGGCGCAATCATAACGAGCGGTTGGCCGAGAATTGCGGCTTCGGCTTCAATTCCACCGACCCCCCATCCTAGGACACCCAGGCCATTGATCATGGTGGTATGCGAATCCGTTCCAACGAGTGTGTCGGGGTAGGCAACCTGCCGGCCATTTATCTCTTGCGTGCTGACAACACTCGCCAGGTACTCTAGATTTACCTGGTGAACAATTCCGGTGGCTGGCGGCACGATGCGAAAATTTTTGAATGCCTCCTTGCCCCAGCGCAAGAATTCATAACGTTCCCGGTTGCGGCTGAATTCAATTTCCGCGTTGCGACGCAGGGCCTCTGAAGAAGCAAAAAAATCGACTTGAACCGAATGATCGATCACCAGGTCCACGGGAACCTGGGGATTAATCTTTTTCGGATCACCTCCCAGGCGTGCGAGTGCGGAGCGCATGGCGGCCAAATCCACTAGGGCAGGCACACCGGTTAAATCCTGCATGATTACACGCCCGGGCAAGAACGCTAATGTGGGTCGATCGCTGTTTTTTGGATTCCAGCGGCTTAAATTCTCAATGTCTTCCTCGCTTATCGCCGCGCTGTCTGCCTGCCGGAGCAGGGATTCGAGCAGGATGCGAATCGAAAACGGAAGGCGATCGAGTTGCGCCAGGCCGGCCTTTTCAATCGCATCTAGATGATAAATTGTATAGTCGCCTGAATTTGTTGAGAGAGAAGCACGTGCATCGAGAAGCATTGCAAACTCCAGGATTTCGAAACATCGATTTGTGAAGGATCTGTGCTTTGCGATGGAATGGACTGATATAGGAGAAGTATAATCCAAGAACATTTTATTTGACCTTATTGGAAAATGGGCGAGCGGGGTTCGCGTGTCTGATTAATCGCAGGGCAGGCTGGTGATTCCCTCCTGCGATCAATATTGGGATCTGGCGATAGGAATTTCAGAGCGTAAAGGGCAGTGAAGAATACAAGGATGAGCGCGTACACTATTTTTCTTAGCGCGAAGTGAGTCAGGCATACGGATGGAAAACGAAAAGTTAATTGAAAATCAAGAACAGTATCTGATATTGGAGGCGCTGCGCGAAGCAGGAATTCAGCTGACATCCAGTTTGGAGCAAGAGCCAGTTTTGGATGCCATTCTGACTCAGACCTTAAACCTGGTGAAGGCCGGCGATGCGCATATCTTTCTCTACAATGATGGAAAGCTTACATTCGGTTCGGCGCGCTGGGCGGATGCGAGAAAGTCGGAACCCTTTTCGGAACCAAGGGAGGAAGGGATAACGTACTCTGTCGCCCGAGGGGGAAAACGCATTGTTTCGTCCAATGTAAATGAAAATCCATTGTTCCAGAAATGGCAGTGGGGAGGAGCGATCGTCAGCCTGCCGTTGAAAATCGGTGAACAGGTTGTAGGAGTGATGAATGTCGCCTACGAACAGCCTCACGAATTTTCTCCAGAAGAACTGAGAGTATTGGAATTATTGGCAGTTCAAGCTGCGATCGCCCTGCAGAATGCCAGCTTGTATGAGGAAGTATCAACGGACCGGCGAAGGTTGCGATTGCTTTATGAGGTCACCAACGCATTGGTCAGCGAATACGATTCTTCCGTGATACTTCAAAAAGCCATCGATTTGACAACAACAGCACTGAAGGCTTCATCTGGAGAAGCATTCCTGCTCGATCGCCTGACGGGCGAATTACGGCTTGCGGCACAGTCTCCGAAACGTGAACTTTCCGTCGATGATCGGGGCGAGCTTATTAAGCGGCATTTGGCGGAGGGGTTGGAAGGTTGGGTTGCCTCACACCGTGTCCCGGTCTGGATTCCGAATGTCAATCACGACCCCCGCTGGCTGAATATCGATGATTTTCGAACGAATGTCAGCTCGGCGCTATGTGTTCCGATCCAGGCTGGAGAAGACCTCTTAGGTGTAATCAGCATTCTTTCCGAAGATTATTTAAATGAAGATCAGCTCGATCTGCTCAATGCGATCAGCAAACAAGTTGCACTCGCTCTCTCTAACGCCCTTAAATTTCATCGAGTAGAGCGTGGACTGGCCGAACTTTCAGCGTTGCAGCAAGTTGGTCGCGTGGTAAACAGCCGCCTGGAGATGCAATCCTTGCTCGATGAAGTGGTTGAGCAGGTGCGTCAGGTATTGGGCTACGAAATAGTTGAAATTTACCTGGTGGAAGGGGAAATGCTTCAATTAAAAGCGGCCAAGGGATCGGAGGATGGCCTCGCACATGAGATGCATTGGTCAGAAGGGATTATTGGTCGCGTGACAAGAACGAATCAAGCTGCCTATATTCCCGATGTTTCCAAAGATCCCGATTACGTCGTTGGTTACCCAGATAGCAAATCAGAAATTGTTGTGCCGCTTAGCAAAGGTGATATTGTGATCGGGGTATTGAACGTCGAGTCGCCAGAATTGGGCGGATTAGGCGAAAGCGATTTGCAACTGCTGATTCTGCTAGCTGATCAGGTCCTCGTGGCAGTCGAAAATGCCACGCTTTACAATAGATTGCAAAAACATTCCTCGCAACTGGAACGCCTTGTTGAAGAGAGAACGTCTGAGCTGGCGGAAGCACTCGAACAGGCACGTGTAGCTGAGCGGCTAAAGACTCAGTTCGTGGCGGACGTTTCCCATGAACTGCGCACCCCCCTCGCCAATATTCGACTTTATTTGGAATTACTCAATTTTGGAAATCCGGAACGTTCTGGGGAGTACCTTGAGACACTCCTACGCGAGAACGATAGGCTGGCGATATTAATCGAAGATCTCCTGGCGATTTCGAGTCTGGACACAGGAACCGCGATGCCAAATCTGAAAGCCGAGGATCTAAATACCCTTGTTCATCGACTTGTAATGGACCGCAAACGCATGCTTGCAGAAAAATCACTCAAACTAAACCTCGAGATGGGCGATCAGCTTCCGAATGTTATGGTCGACGAAGGAATGATCACCCAAGTGATTGCCAGCCTGATGACAAATGCAATGCATTACACTCGTGCCGGGGGAACCATTTCAATTAATACGAAGATCCAATCATGGGAAGATGAAGAATGGGTGACTCTCACCGTGGCCGACACAGGAATTGGAATCCCTCCCGAAGAACAGGAAAGAGTATTTGAACGATTCTATCGGGGGAAGGCAAGCCGCATGTTGCCGGTGCCAGGAACCGGGCTAGGATTGGCGATATCCAAGGAAATTGTTGATCGCCATCATGGTCATATAAGCCTGCAAAGCAAGGTTGACCAGGGAAGCGAATTTACTGTCTGGCTGCCGCTGCACCATGAAAAAACCAGTTGATGTGCTAGATTGCCATTAATTTTAATTTCTCAATGAACGTCATTCTGAGCGATAGGGTTTCGCGAAACGTTGCAGCGAAAAATCTCGTTTTTCATCAACAAGGAACTTGGAATTTGGAATACAAGGATCCTGCCCTTATGTTGCTGAAGGGTATCTGATGGGTCAGTTGAGATCCATCAAGCGTCCTCCGGATGACATTAATCATCAGGTGCATTGCACTTCTCAAGTGGTTGCACTTTCATAGAACGTTGCAAAAATTATGATATTCCCCTCGTTCCCATGCTCCTGCGTGGGAACGAAAATAATAACAATTAATCTAAAACGTAAACATGGCCCGCGGCCGATACCCAGTTTATGAAAATTTGTCTCCTCACTTTCTCACCTGAACAATAGTTAATTGGTTCCCATTGTTTAATCTAATGGAAATTCTATATGCTTCGTTTCGTTTTATTCAAAAACGCAATCGACTGACCATTTATGCAGAATAACCTGGCTTGTTGTAGGTGGAGCAATATTGGTGAGAGGTCCTTGGCGTGCCCACGCAGGAGCAGCGTGGGCACGAGAGACGACTGTCCTGGGCTGATCGGCACCCTGAGCGAGGAGCGTTTTTCCGGGGCATCCCAACAGCGGTAAAAAAAAGGAATCCCTCTGACGCGACGGTCAATGTAATAGGCTCATTAGCTTATTCAACCATTATCCTGAAGCTGCGAAAGGCATTATTAAGCTAGTTGTCCGAATCGGAGCAAATGATTGACGGTGGATTATAGAAGGACCCAGATTCCGTAGCGCGGTCCTGTGTTCCTTCGTGCCATAGCCTTTATGATGCAAAAATCCATAGCCCGGATGGAGTTCATCATATCTGACCATGATGGAATCGCGAGTTACTTTAGCGATTACGGAGGCAGCGGCGATGGAAAGAATGTTGACGTCACCTTTTGTGAAGGCTGATTGACTAATCATTACATCAGAAAGTTGGACATAATCGATCAACAAGTGTTGCGGTTTGATGCACAAAGCTGAAACGGCCTGGGCCATGGCTTTGCGGGTTGCAGTGAGAATACCGGAACGATCGACCTCGCCTGATCCGACTTCACCGATTCCAACAGCGATCGCAATTTGCTTGATCTGCTCCGCGCCGCGCGTCCTTTGGCTGGGGGACATCATCTTCGAATCGTGAATTTCCTGCAACCGATAACTTAAATCCATGCGTTCTAAAGGCAGTATTACGGCTGCCGCCACAACCGGCCCGGCCCATGCGCCGCGGCCAGCTTCGTCGACCCCGGCGACAAATTGCAGACCAATCTGACGGAGTTTGAATTCCTCAACCAATTGCGGGCGCAGTTTTTTCATCGATCCTGCCGGATGTACTTCTTCTCCTGCCAATTACGGCGAATTCGAAAAAGGTCAAGAAACATATTGATCGAATCCCGGAAAACTCGAATGCGGCTCGAAGGGAAGAAATACCAATTAATGGGCACTTCCACAACACTGTACCCTCGTTTCAATGCAATAAACAACACCTCCACATCGAACGTCCATCCATCGAGTTGCTGAACTCCAAAGAGATCATCGGCGACGGCCGCACGAAAGCATTTAAATCCACACTGGGTATCTTTGAACCCTCGCACAGCGATCAGCCCGACAAGTGCGTTGAATGCCCTGCCCACCCAATGCCTGTAGAGGGGTTCATCATGCCGCACGGCGCCCGGGGCTTCCCGCGAACCGATAGCGATGTCAATATTCTCCAGCCGAGGAGGTAGGAATTTCAACACTTCATCTATCGGCATAGAGAGATCGGCATCGCAGATAAAGCGAAATTCACCAATCGCCTGAAGCATGCCTCTACGCACCGCAAGTCCTTTTCCAGCAGTTGCTTCTTGGTATAAAAATACATTGGAATGTTCCCGCGCAGCCTCGCGCACGATGGCAGCCGTACGATCGCGGCTGCCATTATCAATCACGAGCAATTCTACATCGAAGTCCTGGCGGTCGATGAAATCAAGGATTTTCTGAATTGTCGAGGGGAGCCTCTCTTCTTCGTCGTAGGCAGGAATGATTATTGAGAGTAATGGACCCAATGGTCACCTACTGGCAATTCGAATGGGAGGTTGCATTATTGGAAGTAAATGGCGCCGAAGATCACGAGAATCGCGATCTCGATGCTGGCGAGGGCGGCCAGAAAGATCCATTGCGTTCCTGAAAGCTTAGGGTTGTTCAATAAACCCCGTTTTTGAGGAGGAGCCTCATAACTGAATTCCTCCTCCAGTAAAGGGTCAGCCTGCTCAAGGATTTCATCATCGGCGTATTGAAGGAAGGATTCTCGATCGAAATCTTCATAACTGTCCGGATAAAATGGCATTTCGATCTCAGATTTTGGACGCTCGACGAATTCAGGTTCCATGCGATCGGGCCGATCCAGTGGGCTACTATCGGGCACAAAATCATCTGTTATGGAAGAATCCTGAGCCTTTTCAAGTGGCGGAATATCAGGTGTCTGGGTTTGCTTGCTCTCGTTTAGCTGGGTAAACACTTGTTCCGGATCTGGTATTTGCGGATGGAGAATTGCGTCTACGATATTGCGAATGTCGCCGGCACGAAGCATCGTCTCCTGTTGATTGAGATTGGCCGCGAAATATTCGATTGCATCGGCAGAAACTACTCTTGTCTGCGGGCGGGCGCTATCGATTAACGTTCGAGGGTGGGTAAAGATTAATACGGCTTCATAAATTAAATTTTCATGCCCCTGAATTTCAAGCAAATGTTTAATTCTTTTGAGCAGATTGAGGCTCAGGGTTTGCAGATTGGGTTTGCTGCGCTTGAAGCGGCGCGATCGAGAATCGAAACGAAGCCAATCGTCGTCTTTCGCTCGAAAGACGCCGCGCGCCGGAAATGCCATGACCAAACGCACTCCTTGTGGTCCGACGAGGATCATATGTGGATTGGCTTCGTCAACTCCGGGAATATCCACGTTGCGTAGAATGACATGTTCCTCTCCCAATACGCGTGCCAAACGGTTGCTGACAATGTCTTGAGCTTGCATGAGGCCGTACCAGTTAAATCCAAAATCTAAGGTGGCATTTAGACGGTTCATAAAGCTGATCTTGCCATCTTCATCCCGAAATTTTGATTGCTCAATTACGTTCATAGCTATCGCACAACTCTAGTTTATGGGAGGTATTAAATTGATACCTCATTCGGAATGTTTCAATAATTCGCTAGGCAACTGAATTATAGAGAAAGCGTGTGCTCTGACAAGGGATCTTTCCAGCATACCCACCAAAGCCGGAATTTTGATGAAACATAGGGCACGGATGAGCACCATCGAAGAATTTCTCTGCACAGTCCTGGTTGCTGGGGACGAAGCCAGTCGGGAAGGCTGAACGCAAAATCAGTTATCCTATTGTCCGGGAATTTGCCCTACACACGCAGCATGTGGAAACGAGGGTGAGAAGCGCAATGTTTACGGGCGCCGCTGGCCGGACGTTAACCGAAGCCGCGCCAGGTGGCAGAGTTCATTTTCACGGTGAAGTTTGGCCAGCCTGACAGGAAAGCAGAGAAAAGATAATCGGAGCGGACGAACGGGCTAAATTGGCCGGCAATGAGAGGACTCGTTCGGTGGTCCGAGCATAGCAGGGCAAACGTGTTTGACTCGCATCCTATCA
>JADFRQ010000077.1 GCA_022561215.1 Chloroflexota bacterium
CCGAATTTTCCTGCGATGAAGTGCTCGCCATTTCCTGGTGTAGCAGGATCTCGAACTCACCAAAAGCAGTGATTAATTCGCCGGGATCAAGGTAGTATTCCGGATGCCTGCGCGGGTGATCATCCTTCTGAAACGTCTCAAAAAATAGCAATCCGCCAGGCCTGAGCGCGCGCCGGTAGATGGGAAAGGTGGAGCGTTCTAAAAAATAAAAGTTGAGAATGGCATCGAAGGATTCTGTCGGAACCCACAAGGTAGATAAATCGACAACTGCGCCATAGTATTCCAGCCGATGCTTGCGAAAATGCTCTTGCGCAGCATGCAAACCAACAAAGGATATGTCCATAGCAATCACTTTGTGGTGTTGTTGGGCAAGATAAAGGGCATCCGCGCCGACTCCGGAAGCTGCATCCAAAATGGTACTGCGGCTCGATATAAGATCGGCGTAATCTACCAGGAGCCTGTGAGGTTGATTATGCAGCCCCTTGTCTTTCTCTGCAGTATATTTCCTGTTCCAGTGTTGCGAGTCAATATCCGCCATAGCTTCGCCTGATTTTCAAGTAGTCGCATTATTTTGTGAAATTTGATTGAATTTTATCGCATGTGTTATCAATAATGGGACAAATCGAAGAGAGCACGTGATCTGCAATGATACATGCGATGGTCCACAATTCAATTTTTCCCCCGGAGGGGAAAATTACCCGGCACAGCAGGACAGCAGGGCAATGTCTTTCTCGAAGCCAAGAGCCGCCAGTTTCAAGCCTTCTACCTGGGTGAGGTAGGGGAACATCGTCCCTGTGAGATCTTCGAGTTTGAGACCAAACTTGATTGCCAAAGTCGCCGTCTGGATTACTTCGCCTGCCTCAGCAGCCAGGACATGCGCGCCCAGCAAGCGGTTCGTGGCTTCATCTGCGACCAGCTTGATAAAACCACGTATGTCACGTGCCGCTTGTGCCCGGGCTAAATGCTCCAAATTGACGGTGCTCACCTTGACTTTATATCCGGCTTGACGCGCCTCGGCTTCGGTCATCCCCACTGTTGCGATCTGCGGGTCGGTAAATATCACGGAGGGCATAGCTGTTAAATCCAGGGGCTTTTGGTCATCGGTAAGCGCATTTTGGGCAGCGGCGATGCCGCCTGCCGCGGCGACATAAACATATTCGGGGTAGCTAGTCACATCACCCGTCGCGTATATTCTGGAATTTGTGGTTTGCATGGTTTCGTTGACAACAATCGCGCCGTTCTCATCCACATCGACCCCGACATTTTCCAATCCTATCCCGTCCGTGTTCGGCTCGCGGCCGAGCGCCATCAGGATTTGATCCGCACTAAATTCGCGATCTTGACCCATTACGCGTGTGTGAACTATGCGTGTATCGCCTTTTCTGCTGAGGCGATCAATTTGAACACCAGTGATAATACCTACTCCCTCCATTTCTAAAAACTCTTTAATCTTCCGTCCGATCACGGGTTCGTGTTCCGGGACCAGACGAGTGCTACGCTGCAGAATCAGTACTTCCACTCCCAAACGCGCCATCGTCTGGCCCAATTCGAGGGCGATTGCTCTGCCGCCTAGGATGATCAACGATTTGGGTAGCTTCTCCAGGTCCATTAGGGTCGTGCTGTTGAGAGGCTCGGCCCCCTCGATTCCAGGATAAGCGATCATGCGTGGTTTTGCGCCTGTCGCAATAATGTATCGATTGGCTGTGTAATAGAGGTTATTAATTGCGATTGATCCGTTACCCTGGAAAGTGGCCTGGCCTTCGAGGTACGTAATTTCTGGATAGGCAGCGAGCACATCTATGTATTTGCTTTGCCGCATGCTGGAGACGAGATTATCTTTCTCATTTCTTATGGCCTCCCAATCGATGCGATCTTGATGGGTATACACGCCATTAAAAGGGTGATTTCCGGCATTATGCCAGGCTTCTGCGGCTCGAATTAGTGTTTTCGAGGGGATACAGCCCACATTTACACAGGTGCCCCCAAGTTCACCGTAGCCAACGAGTCCAACTTTGAATCCCAAATCCACGGCTTTTATAGCTGCCGCGAATCCTCCCGATCCTGCTCCAATGATCAAAAGATCAAAATCTTGACCTCCCTCGGAGCCGTTAGCGTTATCATCGAACCTATTATCCAGTGCTGACTCCGCGTTGACGAATGCGCTGTAGCCCGATCGTTTGACAGCGGCGATCAAGTCTTCTCCTTTGACCCCTGACTCAACGGTCACGATGGCTTTGGTCGATTGCCAGCCAGGAATAAGCACCTTTTGAACTCCGCTGACACTCAGGAGCGCGTTTTCAACGTGCTGGGGGCATGTGTCGCAGGTCATGCCGCGCACATCCAATTCAAGCTTCTTCATCATTGATTCTCCGAGGATTTACCTAATCCAACCTGCTCACTGACTAAATGACAAACACAGTTCTTACCCTCTACGTCATCGATGGGATAGGTTAGACCAAGGGCATTAAGATGCTGCAAGTCTTTTTCTAAAGCCTGCAGCTCACGAATTCGGATTTTGATTTCGGCTGCCTTTTTTTCCAACAGACGCAGCAACACGCCACAGGGCGCGATATTTCGATCGCGGAGGTCAAGAATTTCTCTAATTTCTTCCAGTCCGAAATCCAGGCGTCTTGCTCCGGCCACGAGCTTCAAGCGATCGACATCGACTATAGAATATTCTCGATATCCGTTCGGCTTGCGAGCGGCCGGTGGCAGAATCCTTATTTCCTCGTAATAGCGGATGGTTTTAGCCGACACACCTGTGCTTTTCACCAATTCACGAATTTCCATATTGCCTCCCGTAGCTGGAACCAGTATATACGTTCCAGTAGCTAGAATGTCAAGAGTCAATTCTTTTGTAGCGCACACCGTATTTTTGGGCGGATTAGTTACGTCGCGTCTATGGAAATACGGGTTGAGAAACCATACGAGTGGGGAGGTGAATTCGTCTATGAAGACGTAATTATTCAAATGGACCGCAAGTTCGCCATACTATTTCCTCCGTCGTCTAGTGGCGCAGCTTGGTGATGTGGGCAACACGGTCGCAAACGTAAAGCGAGAATTATTTTCAACACAGCCATGCGAGGAACAGATGGGAATTTGGGTTTGGTTTAGCAGCCGTATGCGTTAACCTACGATGAACGTATGAGCAAGGCAAACCTTGCACGAGGGCCAATTGGCAATTTCAATCATTTTTATACCTAAAGGGAACCCGCGGGAAGGTGCCCGGCATCGATGGCGTCGACTTGACTATCCAGAAAAGGTTGATCAAAAAGCAACTTGTATTGCTGATAGCTGCGGAAAAAATTAAGCACAAAGTTCATACGCTGCTTCAGGCTTCCCCAATTGTCAGCGGCGCTGCCAGAGAGTGTATCAATGCTAAAATCAAATTTCTGCACCAGCGCCTGACAGCGTGGATCCTCGATCGTGCGCAGATTGGCCGGGAATGATTGCGCACCTGTTGGTGCGACTACGTCGCGCCCTATCCTCAGACCGCGGGTGGGCAGGGAAAACTGCATCCACATCTTTGTAAAAGTCCGGGTGATTAAATTTCGAGAAAAACCAAACTTCTTCTTCCAAAACCCTTCGTCCTTTGTATCTAGTATTCCGCCTCCGATGAACACGTCAAAAGGGACCGCGAGGGCTTGATCAATTAGGGACTGTACCCGGGTTTGCTCGTGAATTCCGACGAGCAGATTACCCTTGAAGACATATTCCGCTTTGCGTTTGCTATTCGATTCGAAGCGCGCCTTGTAGAATGCTGTGAAGGCTTCGATCAGATAATCTTGACCCTCTTCTTCAATCGGACCCTGCTCAAAATTCTCTTGAAGGAATTCTTGCCATTTCGATTGATTGAGTACCCAATCATGAGAGAAGGTTTCGACCAACCTCGAAAACGGCCAAGCCATTTCAGAAAAAACCATGACATTCCCCTTAGAAACCAACTGGCTTACTCGTTTCATAACTTCCGCAAGCAAGCTGGTTTGTGCACTTGTCAGTGATTGATCGTGCTGCTCTGGTTCTTCCATTAGAACTTTATGTAGGAATAAGTTTGTATTCTCAAAGCCTGCGACTCGAATCAACACCGACTTCATACGCTTAGGTAACAATTCGTGGCGAATGGCTTGACCCGCTGTTTTGGAAGCATACGTCGCAAATCCCAACCAGTTGACATTCGAGCTACTCATAAATTTACGCATCGCTCGAGATAGCCTGTAGTAACCTAGTGTTATCTGAAGATTGCGGATAACAAGATTTGGGTGGCTGAAAATCGCTTCAAATTCCTCTTTGGATAACATTACGCTGCATAAATTCCTTTCAATTGACTATTGATTCGAAGCTAATAATAGTCGAATTTCGCGAACAGCGGGTTCGCTTTCCAACCTATTAATCCGCAAGCATTATATTGATATAGTTTACAAATTCATTGTCACCTGTCTCGGCACCTCCGGTGGATGCTTTCTACCATCCTCTTCCGTAAGGGGTATCCAGCCGATCTGGGAGATATTCCCGTTCGGTTTAGTATTAGCGGTCATTGGCGGTCTGGTCGTAAGTTGGTCCTATCAGGAGGTCCATCAGCATCTTCGCGCCTATCCCTGGGCCTTTTTGGGCCTGCTGTCCCTCATCATGATGATCCTGGTACCAGCGATGATCATCGCTCAGATCACCCCAGCCCCATTCCAGGTTGATGGGACGATCGCGCCTGGATATACAGCTGGAAGAGCTGCTGTCCAATTTATCCTTGAACTGCTGCTCACTGCGACGCTAATGGGAGCGCTCGCCGGATGGATTTTGGGCGGCTCACAGCGGGCTGCGCTTGCAACCGCGCTGGCGGGATTTGTCTATGCTCTTGGTCCCGGGCACAATATTCCCTTCCTTGGCAACACGCCTGTGGTCTGGAAAGGCATACTCTTGCTCTTGGCGATTAACACAGTCTCTTCGCTGGTGATGATGTTTAGCTTTCGATGGCTTGCTGGCCGCGCCTAACAGGCGAATCTGGATTCGCAATGTGGAACAAAAAAAGGATCCACATGTTGGGAAAACCAACACAGCTATCATGATAGAGTGCGTTCGCCCAAATCCTCTGTTATTTATCCCATTTACAGGATGTGACCTTGATGAAATCAAAGACTCTCGTATTCCTTTTCATGATCTTTGCCTCTGCTTGCAGCCAGGTACCGGATGAGGAGTTACCTCCTTCTTCAAAATCGGGGTTGGACCCCGACAAGCAAGAAGCGCTCGATCAACTGACCGAAGAACTTGGCCAGGTGCCAGAAATTATCATTAAACACGGCATTTCACGCTTTATTGCCCCACAATTGAGCACAGATATCACGGACCCAGAAGCTGCTGTCCGTGATTTATTTAATACTTATTCCGCACTTTTTGGTCTTGAAAATCCCGATGCAGAACTGCTCTTGGATTCTATTCTAGACGTTGGAGGTGGAACCATGGTGCGTTTTGCGCAACAATTAAATGGTATTCCCATCTACGCCGCGGAGACTGTTTCGCTGCTCACAAACGAAAATGAACTATCGTTCGTCAGTGGGGCTTTGCAACCGTCGACGGAGCTTTCGACAGAACCAGGGATTGACGCACAGGCAGCAATTATTGCAGCGATCGAGAATTCGGGTGACGCTTTTGCTGTGCTTCAACGCGAACCTCAGCTGATGTTCTTTAGCCCCGTGGTGTTGGGTTTATCCGAAGCGGACATGGTGCTGGCGTGGGAACTCGCACTCCTGGTTGATCAAGGAGATAGAGGCCCGTCCTTAATCACACAGTTTCTGATTGATGCCAATCGCGGGGAATTGGTATTTGATGCCCTTGAAGAATTTAATGAGGAAAATTGGAATATCTGCGACGCCCAAAATTCAGTGACCAGCGATCCTACGCCCAAACCAAGCTTAGGACAAGCGATCCTGATCTATGAGAATAAGGATGGTGAACTTTCAACAATTCTCGATGCCAACAATAATCCGTTGAGCGACGCCTAGGGAACCATCGCGCAGATGAATATGAACGCCACCTGGGATTACTTCTTTGATATCCACAATTGGGATGGGCATGATGGCAAGGGGGCTGTGTGCAACGTCTATGTCAATGTCGGCGTGAATTGGCGCATGAATTTACGCATGCAGTCACAGGCAAAACGGCAAAGTTTGTTTACAAAAATGAATCTGGGGCCGTCAACGAACATTTCTCCGATTTTTTTGCTGTGATGATTGATACTAGCGACTGGCTGCAGTCCAATCCAGAGGGATTTCGAGATTTAAGCGATCCGACACGCAGCACTCGTTTATCCGGATGGCCTGCTTTCCCCGATCATTACGATGAAGTTTTAACCTCTTCGTTTGACCAGGGCAACGTTCACTTTAATGGCAGCATCCTCAACAAAGCCGCCTTCATGGTCGGGGATACAGGAACGAATACACACCCAGACTCGAATATTGAGGTGCAGGGGATCGGCCGCGAGAAAGCAGAGCAGATATGGTTCCAGGCTTTGTTGAGCGGCAGCCCAAGCACCGGTCTCCAAGAAATGGCAAGACTACTTGTTCAATCTGCCCAGAGCCTGGTGGGGGGTGGGGTCCTGACCCAGGAAGAGGCCTGCGAAGTTCAAAAGGCGATGCTGGCCGTTGGATTGAGTGAACTCGGTTGCCGTTGTGATGAGGAACTGGAGTGTCAATTGGAGGGTGATTTTGTGGTTGTGGTTACGGATACGCCCGAAATTACGGCAAACGGCACCACAAACCAATGCTTGTGACCATCCTTACATGCCGATTCGGGTGGGATCGAAGTGGTCCTATGTCGATAGTGATGGTGCAATTTTTGATTTAGAAGTCCTCGAAATTAATGAGGTGAATGGGATTCCGGAAGCGAGCCTACAACAAATCCTTGAATTCCAGGGAGAAACCATCATCATCGACTATGCCTGGCAATGCAAACCGGAAGGCATCGATATGCTCATGGCGGGGATCTATGCGCTTCCCTTTAACATTCAAGGTGAAATCGATTACTCGAGCGAAGGTGTTTCGTTGCCTAAGGAGAGCAATTTGGATACCGGCGCGACATGGGAATTTTCATACACAATTCAATTTTAGGGGATCGCTGAAGGTGAAACGGTTGATATAACCAATGAACGAGAGGAAAATTACATCGTCCAAGGCCATGCGTTGGTTTCCGTTCCGGCGGGAGAAATTAATGCCTTAGAAATTATTTCAAATTTTCAGTCGACCATCACTGTATTTGGTTTTACGCGATCATTTCCTGGCCAACAGATCTTGTGGTTTGCAGAAGGAGTGGGGTTGGTTAAAAACCACGTAGATCGTGGGGAAGATGGTGGATTAATCTTGGAGTTAGTTGAGTTCGACATTCCGTAGATACTTCAAACATCTAAATCTGATAACAAACACTGCTAATGCTGTCAGCACTTCTCTTTGAGGTGGTGGTAATAATGAAGCGTTATTTCTGTTCCAGGCTAGAGCTTCTTATCGAAGCCTAGCAATATATTGTTTATAAAGGATAATTTGCCTCGAAATTGTTAATCCTTCAGCAATTCTGTTATCCTTTCAACAAAGTCTGTGTATACGCTTGGGTTGGTCGGCTTGAAACTTATTTTTCTTGCCCGTGGTTGTCCGGAGTTAGATTCTCAAAAGCCAGGAGAAGATCGAATGGCGAAGCAATATAATTTTACTCGTTTGAAAAAGCTGGAAAACGTTCTTCTCTCCATTGGAATTCGTAGGGGGTTTGCCCCGAAAGGCATGCACATCCTTCGAGTAAAAGGACGTAAATCTGGGCTGTTCCGTGAAATGGTGATTGATCCCATTGTTGTGGATGGCAATCGCTGGCTCGTTGCGCCCTTCGGGGTTGTCAAGTGGGTCAAAAATGTGCGCAGAGCAGGCGAGGTTTGGCTGTCAAAAGGTAAAAAAACAGAACATCTTAAGCTGAGAGAAGCCAATGCCCAGGAGAGTGCGCCGGTGCTGAAAGCTTATTTGAACCGCGGCTATACGGGCTCTTACTTCGACGCCAAACTCGATTCTCCACTTCCCGAATTTGAAGCAGAGGCGGATCGACATCCGGTTTTTGAGGTGGTTGAAGCGACGGATGTAAGCGAGTAAAGGTTCAACTCAGAGCGCCTAATGGAGCGATGAGCGATAATGCTCGAAGTTAACTACAAGGAAGTGTGATATCGGCGTTAAAGACCGCTCTTCGTTTGATCTTCATTATTGGCGTCGTATCCGCATGTCAAAATGCTAAAATTGGTGAACAGCCTAAAATTTCGACGTCTACAAATGGACAAAGACAACCCCTGGTAACGGCAGCTGCACAAGAGCCCGCAGCAGGCATCTGCGCTGAGCCACAGGGATCGATCGTTATAATGACGATCTTCCCCGGTATCCCAGATCCGCGCTGCACAATCGTGAGTGCCAGTCAGATGTTGAAGGTCGTTAACAAGACTTTAGATACGATCGAAGTATCTCCTCGTAACTTCGAGGCGAGTATCGCCCCAGAGAGTGAACATACATTTACAGTGCCTTTCGGGGAATATTTGGGGTTTGGGGTGCACTACCTAGAGACCTCCACTTGCTGCGCTGGAGCCATCTGGCTGAAGGAAACCCCATGATTGAGGGTTCTTTGCTGCTAAATTTCAGGGTAGGCATGGCGGACGAGAATAACAATCCTCCCGATTTTTATCTCCAATTTGCGGTTAGGTTAGGATATATACAACCTGGTTCTGAATCAGCATTAATTCTCAATCGTGGATTCAACAGAGGGGGAAAAAGCAACATTCGTATAATGAATAAGGTATAGTCATTTCCATTCGCAAATGTGAAATGCAATTGATACCATTCACCAAATTCCTCTCTGGAGAATAGATTATGGAGAATAAACCGTTCCGTTGGGGCATCATTGGCCCGGGAAGGATCGCGAGAAAATTTGCAGATGCGCTAACTGTTGTAGATGGCGGGATCTTGTACGCCGTCGCCAGTCGCGAGTTGGAAAGGGCGCGAGCTTTTTCCAATAAATACCAGGCCGAGAAATCTTTTGGCTCCTATGCTGAAATGGTAGAAGATCCCGACGTTGATGGTGTTTATGTTGCGACTCCGCACCCCTTCCACTACGAAAATAGTTTGCTGTCTTTGAAGGCCGGAAAGCCGGTTCTGTGTGAGAAACCGCTCACGGTCAATGCCGCGGAAGCGGATCAATTGATAAAAGCCGCGAGATCGAATAAGACTTTCCTCATGGAGGCTATGTGGACTCGTTTCCTACCTGTTCTTCAGCAAGTTCGACAATGGCTGGATGATGGGCGAATAGGTAAGGTGAAGTTGCTAACATCGACTTTTGGTTTTAGAGCAGCACGAGAACTAGAGGATCGAGCGTTCAATCCAAACCTGGGCGGTGGTGTGTTGCTGGATCTCGGTGTATACAACATCTCAATTTCACAATGGGTGCTGGGTCAGGATGCGCTGTCCTTCGCCACTCAAGGGATATTAGGAGAGACGAAAGTCGACGAATTAACCGCAGTGAATCTGCTCTATGAAAATGGCGCGGTTTCTCAATTCACTTGCAACATGGTCTCCGATACTACAAATGACATGTATGTCTACGGAACCGAAGGCCATATTTACATTCATCCCCAATTCTGGAGGCCAACAGCTGCGACCTTAGTATCAGGCGGACAGGAAACGATGGAGACGAGGTCGTTTCGAAAAAATGGATTTGAATATCAGATTGAAGAGGCGATTACGTGTATCCGAAGTGGATTGCTCGAGAGCCCCAGAATGCCGCATGCTCAAACCCTGTCGAATATGCAGCTGATGGATGAGATTCGCGCGCAAATCGGGCTCATCTATCCTTTTGAAAAGCAAAAATAGTAAAAGGAAAGCCAAAATCCCCCAGCGAACGTCAAGTGAGTGTCTAAATAAATAATGCGCCTATGATGTTCACGAGTGACTCCCAATCAAGTTCCCCAGTATTTTGATAAGCGACCTCAAATTTTTAAAACAATTTGATATGCGGGCTATATATCTTGGAAAGAGCACAGATCGGAGTTTGCGTTCATCAAGCAATCGAGCACAAAATGAGATGATCAAAGTGGCCGATTTGGAGAAAATAGATTTAATATGCCTAGATAGTATTCGATCCAAATTTTCGAATCTTAATTGAGATGTTCTGAGGAGGTATGGTATGAGAAAAATTCGAATTGGTAGGTTACTCCTGTACGTTATGTTGTTTATCCTAGCTGGGTTAGTTTCGGCGTGTGAGTCCGCCACGAGCAAACCTGCAACAATTGAAGCGCCAGTGGTTCCCTCATCAACAGCCCCACCACCAACTGCAACTGCTATCCCGCCCACAAATACTCCGGCTCCCTCTCCTACCCCCGAGCCGTTGATTGTCGAGTATGAAGATCCTGAGGGAGATTGTCTTGATAACAGCAATGTCCCGGCGCCATGCAATCCGGCAGGAATAGACATCCTCAAAGTTACAATTTCCGAACAAAGCCCATTGAAGATCCTGATTGAGGTTGCCGCGCCTGGATTTGTAGAACTAAGAGCTAATGGTATGTTCGGCTTGACATTTGGGATCGATGTAGATCGAGACGCCACCACAGGGCACACTACTTTCTGGCCCGAATTCCATCTGCTGGGCCCTGATATTGAACTGCATTGGATCGAGGAAAATGGGGAAGTGGTGGCAGAGGGCGTTACGCACTATGCTGCAGATGGCACGTCGACCGAAGGAGATGCAAGCCAAGCTGTATGGACAGTATTGGACGATACCCATATCCAGGTAGTTCTCTCTGATGACTTAATAAACTCACCTTCGATAGGCATTGCGGGAGATCTATTTACGCCGACGGTGTATGATCACTTTGTAGATGCCGGTCACATAACCTATCCTGAGGGAGAGGTCATATTGCCTGAGTAGACCATACCCTTGAACTTAGCAGGCGGCTGCCTCATTCCAATCGTTACCTAGCATCCTTGAATCGACCGTCCGCCGAATAGCATTCACACATATTCAATGACAAAGTGATTGTTTACAATCACTTTGTTTTTTTCCGGCTAAGTTGATTGTGTCACATTATCTTCATTCTACTATTGCGCAATTATGAGGACAATTCCATTGAAAAATAAACAAAACATTCAAAGGCAAGGAAATTGCTATAGGCAAAATCAGTATATTTACAAGTGCAGCCACCGCTTGCTGGCGTGGCCACATTATTGTATGTAGGTTTTAATTGGATCGGAGTTGTATTAATGTGTGTGTCTTTAGTTCACGGACAAACCGCTGGGCACAAATTCCGACGGGATGATCTCATCCAAACCGACTTCTTTTTCATATTCCTTAAGGCGGCCATACAATCGCTTGACCGATGTCTCTACAACATCGTACTCAAACCCGTCGAAAAAAGCCGTATCGCGTAGGTGGCCATCAGGGTCGGGTGCCTGGCGCGAGCGCTTAATGCCTCTTTCGAGCGCCCTGCGGTTGTTAACGCCAAGGTTCTTGAGCGCAACCTTGAGGACGTCGTGCGCATACTCACGTCCACCATATATGCCGGAACGATACAACGCATCCCTAAATTTATCCCCGTCAGGAAGAAGGTGCACAGAAGGCATTCCGAAGTGTTCGATAGTGTCAACCAGGGCATCAAGTGTTTGAGCGGGATAGTAATATAAGTATAGGCGCGCGATTTCCAGGAAAAAATTGTAATGCGCGGCTTCATCTGTAGCAATGGTTTGTGCGATTTCTACCAGTACAGGATCGGCAGATTCTGAGAATCCGGGTTTGTCATTTTCACCCCTGGCTAAGCGCGCGATGTTGAGGTAGGTAAGCTGCGTCGCGCGTTCCTGGATGACGACGTAGAATGCCATGTGTAGAGGGTCTTCCCAGGGCAGGTTCCATTCCCCCTCGCGCAGGTATTGCATATAATCTTCGATCCACTCAGGCGTTCGGAAACGCATGAACAACATGCAGTTTAACCAAAGATCAGAGTGCTTTTCTTCTTCTGCTCCCCAACGCATTTGGAAATTGGCACGACCATAACTTTTACGCAGCATCTGGATTCCCTTGCTGGTGTAGTCTGGCGCGTAATTTTCAATCCCGAAGACCCCTTCGATCACAGTGTTCACTTCCGGCGAGTGATCGGTGCGCAGTGCACGCCAGTTGAATGACTGGTCAGGATGCCAATTGCGAGTCTTCTGCGAACGCGTCGTGTACCAGCGGTAAAGGCTTCTGGCAGCACGCTCGATGAGCAAATCTTTTTGCTGGCGACTCAATAAGCCAGCTGGGTAAGGAGGGCGCTCCTCTTCAATTTCTTTGATGATTGTTTTTTCTGGTTTCGTAATTGGCATTGATATCCTTTGGTATCGGTAATTTGGTCGTGTTCTATTTATGGTTTTCGTGCGATTATGGCCGCGATAGTTGGCGCACACCGCCATAAGTACTAATCTTATCTTGCTTAGGCCCTCCCTCGATCAAGCGCGGACTATTTCGGAACGTGTATTCCGGGTCTCCGCCAGCGGATCAATTCGATAAAAGTGTGAAAAACATAAATGCCTGATCCCTGCGCCGTAAAGGTTTACCTTCAGCCATCTGAATCGGTGTCCTAGAGCGGCAAGCTTTCATTCTTGCAGGAACTTAGCCTACGGGCACACAAGTGCGAATTATAGCATATAGCGTTCTTCTGATCTAATCCATTCCGCAGCTAGAGACCGCAGTGCGTTCTTAACCACCTTAGAAAGGAAACTTAGAATGCCACACGGCCGCCGAATGCAGAATATAGTTCTGGTGCTGGCCCAACATTCAAATTAAGGGTTGGTGGCTCGACGATAAAATGCGGTTCACTTCAAATGAGATGAATGATATCTTCGATAATCTCGCTACGTATG
>JADFRQ010000078.1 GCA_022561215.1 Chloroflexota bacterium
GGGCTGCCCAGGACGTTGAAGAATTCGAACGCCGTGCCAACGGCTTTGTTGATCGGGGAGCAGAGCTCTCCATGACGCCTGAGGGTCGCATCGAATTGTGCCACGCACTGATTGAGAGGGTCCACGTTTCGAGGGATGCCGGCGGGGTACCCCAATTTGAACTCAAATGGCGTACGTCCATAAAATCCAATGTATCAGGATTTTAGCAATGGCTCTCCCATTTGCTTTACTTGCAAAAATTATCTTGGAAGATTTAGCAACCGATAGAAGCGTTGCCATTACAGGGTTAAGCAATACCGGAAAATCGACACTTATGCGCGCGCTTGCAAGTGCTGCGGGCGAAACAGCGATCAAGAAATTAAGTGGTCAAGAGACCAGCCTTGTATATGTGGACTGCAATCGAGCAGTTGCAATCTCGGCCAGGGCGTTTTACGAAGTTGTCTTACGATCCCTCTTAGAAGGTCTGAATGATAACCTGAGCGAGGATCTTGAAAATAAACTGCGCGATCATCACCGCGATGTGACCGAGGCCGATAGTGCCTTTTCAGCTTCGCTTTCATTCAATCTGGCGCTAACAGAACTTTGTGAACAATTAGGACGCAATTTGTCATTGATCCTCGATGAATTCGATGAGATTTATGCTGCATTGGATGATCGTGCTCTGCTTAACCTGCGCGCATTGCGCGATCGCTTTCGAGATCGTCTGACATTTGTATCCGCAACTGTACGTAATCTGCCCACAATACGCGGTAGGACGATCGAGGGAGAATTTGCCGAGTTGTTTTCGCATTCGACCTATACAATGCATCCGTTATCACCGCAGGAAGCGCAAGACATGCTCGATGAGCTCGATTTATCCGACCTGGATGTACACCGAAATGCGGAATGTGTTGAATTGGCGGGAAAGCACCCCGGATTGCTCATCTCAACTGCCCAGGTAATAGGAAAACTTTCAAAAGATTGGGAAGGTGATTTCCTCGATGCGGTTATGCGCGAAGCACAGCCACGTGCTGAGTGTTTCAAAATATGGGAGCAGCTTACGAAAATTGAACATGCGGCATTGATCAGCCTGGCGTTGAATGTCAAGGAAGGTCTGAGCCCTCAGCGGCGGGCGGAACTCGTGCAATTGGGAATAGTGAATGGAGACGGTTTTATTTCCCCTGTCTTCGAATATTTCGTAGCACGGCGGGGCAGGGGGAGTGAGATTGATACTCGCGGCGTTTTCTTGGATATCGATTCTGGCGATGTCTGGGTGGGTGGACTGCAGATTCCCGTGCTTACCGATTTGGAATTCCGCTTGATAAGTCTCCTCTACGAGAGACGGGATAAGATCACTAACAAATTTCGAATAGTGACCACAGTTTGGGGAGAGTCGTATCTCGGTGAGGTTGACGATGCGCGTGTTGAAAAGTTGGTGAGCCGATTGAGGAGCAAAATCGAACCGCACCCCTCCAACCCCATCTATCTCGTTACCCAGAGAGGCAGAGGTTATAAATTGATATCAAACCCACATTCCTCCGATGGGGTGTAGGCTCAAAGGGCTGTTCTGTGACTGTGATTGCACGTACCTAAATTAGTTCGTGCCTGCAATCGATCGACCGTATGTCAACAGCGCATCAACCATCTCAGGGGATTGTGCTTCTGCATACACTCGCAGAACGGGTTCGGTGCCTGATGGGCGAATTAGCAGCCAAGAATCATCCTCAAAAGAATATTTCACTCCATCGAGGGTGCTTATATCGCTCACTTTGTAACTTCCAATAAATTGCGGTGCTTCGTCTCGCATTCGTTTCACGCTTTCTTCTTTGGAAATCGGTCTTTTAAGGCGCAGGTCTAATCTGGCGTAGTACGATGGGCCAACCTCGGCCAGCAACATTTCGACCATTTTATCTAATGGTGTGTTTGTCGCCGCAACCATCTCAAGCAGCAGCAGTCCCATAAGGATTCCATCACCCTCAGGGATGTGTCCCTTGAACGAAATTCCGCCAGATTCCTCCCCCCCGATGAGAATATCATCCTGCAACATGTAATCCGCAATGTGGTTAAAACCCACGGGAGTTTCGATGATTTCCAGGTTGTATTTCTTCGCCAACCGGTCTAACATTCGTGTGGTTGAGACCGTCTTGACCACTTTTCCCCGCATCCCTTTTTCTTCGACGAGGTATTTTAATGAAAGTGCCAGGATGCGATGCGGATCTACAAATTGGCCTCGGCCATCCATCGCACCGATGCGATCTGCATCGCCATCCGTCGCGATCCCCAATTGGCCATGCCCTGCGGCGATGGCGCCAGCCAGTGCTCCCAGGTAGCGCATGATCGGTTCCGGATGAATTCCTCCAAATCCAGGGTTCATCTCCCCGCGCACCTCGAATATTTCACACCCCGTACCCTGCAGAATCCCCTTGATCTGGCCTCGACCGGAGCCGAACATGGAATCGACGACCGCATGTTGGGGATTATCTGCGATTAGGTCGAAATCAATCAAGGAGCGTAGATGTTCGTAATACGAAATTGTGGGATTAAAGCGCTCAATGAGACCTTCTTCCTTGGCATGTTCGTAGTCCATAAGATTTGGCCCACGACCACGCGCCTCATTGTCGTTTAGATATATTTCCACCCGCCGGCATTGTTCGCGCCCTGCCGATCCACCAAAAGCAGTTTTCAATTTTACGCCATTGTAGCGCGGTGCGTTGTGTGAAGCTGTGATCATTAAACCAGCAATGGCGTTGAGATTACCAACCGCGAGGGATACAGCCGGGGTAGGCACATCCGCGGTGGAAAGATAAACCTTGAACCCGTTGGCTGCGAGGACACGCGCGGCTTCAACGGCATAACGATCGGAAAGAAATCGGGTATCAAATCCAACAACCACACGTTTGGGATCTGGCTGTAGATTGCCCTGTTTATTGTCGAGCCATTCATCTGACGCAATCGCGTCGGCGATAGCCTGAGTGATCAGGCGCAGGTTATGAAATGTAAAAGTGTCTGACATCACACCGCGCCAACCGTCCGTGCCAAAGTGAATAGGCATCCGTATCCTTTCAGCAAACTTGGAATGCAGCAAGTGCTGAGCTACTTTGTCGATACTCCATTATGCATCTAGTACAACGTCAAGATGATAGTGCAGCAACAATGTCATTCGGAGGAACGAAGGCGCTTCATGAGACGAAGCGACGAAGAATTTCGTTTTCCAATAGGAAAAGATCATATCCATGGACAGCGAGATCCTTTCGTTTTTTGCAATGCCTATGCATCCGCCGCGCTTTGCTCAGAATGACAGCCCAACCTATCCAGCATGACGTAGCACCGGGTTAAATCAACTGGGCATGCACAACACTCAATTTCTAATCCCGCTCGGCGCTAACCTGCAAGTTCCCTAACCGTTTAAGGATTGTTGAGGGTGTTGCCCGCATGTTGCGCTGCCGCTTCCGGTGTCTCTCTCCCAAAAAGAACATCTTCGATGGCGAGCTGCACTAACGGTCCGATGGTATTTAGTATTTCCGTGCTCGGAAGAGGAACTGCAGATCGAATAAGTTGGTTGACAAGTGCCCGCGTGCCCGAATCCGGCCATTCCGATAGTGCAGCAGAGGTTGCAGGAAGCATCCCCAACGCATGCGACCAGGGGCCAAGAAAATCCGGCGTCAGCAGCCAATTTAGAAAGTCAACCGCAATTGTTTTGCGTTCCGCATCCGTGGTAACCAGCGCCCACGCAAATGTATGTGTCATGATAATGCCCTCGCCGTCGCGAGTGGGCAAGGCTTGCGCACCGTATGTGTTCCGATTTGCCTCGCGGATATACGCCTCAAGAGGGACAAGAGCACTCTGTGCCGCGTCTTGCCTTAATAAGGCCCAGGATTCCTTGCCCGTGGACAATTGCAGAACAGATAGGGAAATAATTCCAGCCTCTCTTGATGTGGAATAAAAGTCGAGTATATCGCTCAAAATACGGACATCAAGGACCAACTCACCTGTTTCATTTTGCAATGTTCCATCTTGTGATAGGTACTGTGCAATAGTGAACTTCGCCAGCTTATCCCCGGCTGGGTATAAGTAACTAACCGGTCCACTAAGGAGAGCCGCCCAATTAAGCGGTGTTTCGGCAATTTTATCTTTTTTGTAGACGAAGAGCTCGGTTTCACTCGCAAAAGGAAGACCATAAAAGCTATCCCCCACATACGCGGAAGGGAGGCTGTGGTCATACCATTCGGGAACGGAAGGTGGGCTAAAAAGTGAATCAAGCGGCAGAAGAAGATCCCTGAGAACGGCATTCCCCAAACTTGTTGGATCGAGGACAATAATGTCGGGAAGTGCGCTTGGCGCTGCCATTCTGGTCGCGGCAAGCGATGCTAGTAGACCTGCAGGACCGGTTTCATCCTTAATCCGTAAGGAAATGGAAACATCCGGGTTGGCTTCTTCAAACTCTTGCACCCTTTCGGAAAACATTAATCCCGCTGAGCTTTCATTTTGGGGGGAAAGGAAGGGAGGAATCCATACCGTTAAGGACGAGCGTGGTTTGCCTGAGTCGCTTGGCGTGAATGATGAGAACGTAGGGATCTCGGTGCTACTTGCAGGTTGATCAAGTGTTGATTGTGGCGCATTGCTGCTGCATGATGAAAACAGGATTCCAAGGGATAAAACAAGTGTGCCTTGGATAATAATACGGAACCCGCGCCGATGCATTTAGAGATTATAGCACCAGGAATAGCAGATGATCTAGCTGCCGAATTGCCTCATAAATAGTCTTCCTTTGAGTAGATTCGTTGCCTCACAAAGAATCTAACCAAGCGCATCAGATGGGATCGATCGTGCCACTGCCAACCATCGCACAAGATCAAGCGGATAATTCCCGGAGAATCTCCCTCACCAATCCGGGACCCCGATACACTAACCCAGTATAGGTTTGAACCAAACTTGCTCCGCTATCCAACATTTCCTTGACCTGCTCTGCTCCAAAAATTCCTCCCACACCAATAACCGGCAATCTCCCGGATGTGACCTTATGAATGTGGGCAACCACCTTCAAGCTTCGCCAACGGAGCGGCGCTCCACTCAGGCCGCCAATTTCCTCTGCGAATTTAGATTTCAATTCATCTCTTGCAATGGTCGTATTGGTGGCAATTACTCCATCAATTCCATGCGTCAAAAGGACATCAAGAGCATCATCTATCTCGCTCAATGAGAGGTCTGGCGCCAATTTGAGCAACATAGGCACCCTCTTACCTGATTCAGCTTGCAGCGCTTCCCGTTCAAGCGAACATTCTGCAAGAAGCATGTCGAGCTGCTGGCGAGCTTGCAGCCGCCGCAATCCTATTGTATTGGGCGACGAGACATTGATGGCGATGTAATCTGCTACGCCGTAAAATATTCGAAGCAACCCGACGTAGTCCTCCACGGCATTGGCAATCGCTGTATCTGCCCCTTTTCCAATATTCACACCAATCAGCATGTTCATGGGCTTCTTCCGGCGAAGACGCCGATGGAGTGCGGCAGCGCCGGCGTTGGGAAAGCCCATCCGATTGATGAGCGCTTGATCCTCCGGTAAGCGGAAAATTCTTGGTCGAGGGTTCCCCGGCTGCGGATTAGGGGTTACAGTTCCCAATTCAAGATGCCCAAATCCCAGGCAGGCTAGCCCTACCGCCCCCAATCCATCCTTGTCATAACCTGCGGCCAGTCCAACAGGATTAGGGAACTTGAGGCCGAATAGATTCACGCTCAACCCCTGCCTATCCTGAGAATACAACAAACGCAGAAGCATCCGTCCGATCGATGTCGAACCTGCGATAGAAAGTAGCCGCAACGTTAGTTGATGGGCATCTTCCGGATCTAGTCGGAATAACAATGGACGAAATAATTGATACATAGCCATGGCACCGATTAATGTGTCGATGGATTGCCCAGGAAACTATGGTCCCTGATCAGCGATCTGGAGATCTACATTCCGAATGGGTCTGGATAGCTTGTATCATTCCCCGCTAAACAAAATGCCAGATTCCTGCTCCCTGGTTATTGATTCTCTCCATTTTTCAATCGGTTCAAATAACCCCTTACCTCTTGCACGCGCTCCTTGGTTACCGTTCCAGTTCGCTCCCAATAATCGAGCAACTCAGATAGCTTAAATACGCTGTGCAGCTTGTATCCTGCGTCCGCAAGAGTCTCGACTGCTCCACCTTCGCGATCGACCAAGACGGCAATATCAAGCACTTTTAGGTCAGCCGCTTCCAGTTGCGCAATCGCCTCAAATTTGCTTTCTCCTGAACTGACCAAATCATCAATTACGATAACCTTCGCTCCTGGCTCGAATTGACCTTCGACCGAGGATTTGGTGCCGTACTTTTTTGTTTCCTTGCGCGGATAAATCATCGGCACGCCACTCTGTAAGGAAATCGCAGTTCCAATCGGCAAGGCAGCATAAGGGATTGCTGCCAACCTTTCAAACGCAAGGTCAGAAATCAATGAACGATAGGCGCTTGCAACTATTGACAATAATTTCGGGTAGGAAGCCAAGAGACGTAAGTCAATGTAGATCGGTGAATTCAAGCCGGATTTCAACGTGAAATTACCGAATTTCACACAGCCAACCTGCAAAAGATAATCTGCAAGGTGAGCATTTTGAAAGACTCCTTCTTCGGATTTGAGGGCAATAACTTTATCGCGGACTTCATTAATTTGATCTCGATAGGTAGTGGCTACTGTTTTTCGATCATCAGCTTGTGCGATCGATCGTGAGACCGGGAGCAGCATGCCCATGCCATCAGCGCGCAGACCCGCGCGCAAAGCCTGCTCAAGATCGCCGCCTTGAGACCCTACCCCTGGCGCCAAAATCCATAGGTCAGGAGCAACTTCGCGCACGGCTGCAAGAGCCTCTGGATCGGTTGCACCAACAACCAATCCTACGTTGCCGGCAGTCCCCTTCTCAGCAACATGTCGGGCAAAATGAATATAAAGCGGCTCGCCTGACTCGAGAATTTGATTTTGAAAATCATCCGAACCGGGGTTTGAGGTTTTGCATAACAAGAAACATGCATGCTGCGGACTTGCAATCATGGGCTCAACCGAATCCCATCCTAGGTAAGGGTTTATTGTCAGCGCATCCGCACCAAGCACCTGAAAGGCTGCCTTTGCGTAAGCCATTGCGGTAGAGGCAATATCTCCCCGCTTTGCATCTAGAATCACGGGAATCCCATCTGGGACAGCACGAATCACATCGCCCAAAACTTTGATGCCATCGGCGCCAAAAGCCTCAAAAAATGCGCTGTTGGGTTTAAATGCACAGGCCACTTCCGCAGTCTCCTCGATAATGCGAAAGCAGAAATCTCGGGCGCCAGCCGCATTATTTTGAGAGAGAAATCCTGGGTGAGGATCGAGACCCACGCACAGCAAGGAATTTACAGAGAGGACTCGTTCTTCAAGCTGTTTAAAGAAAGGTTTAGACATTTTTGCACCAGATACTAAGGTCGTTCGTCAATGCGTCAACGGGTGAATGGGTCAATATATCCATTGGGTTCAGTGATCAGGGAGCAGGGAGAAGGGAGCGGGGATCAGGAAGACAAGCGGCATTTCCGAGGAGGGAAATACACTCTTATTGCAAGAGGGCTTTTTCATATTCCCTGATCTCCTGATTACTTGATCACCGGATTCCGCATTTATACTTTTGCCTGATGCCTGATTTCCCGATTACAGATTCCCGTCTTTACGCCTTTCCCAACACCATCGCCAAGAGCGCCATACGAACATATAAGCCATACTCCATTTGTCGGAAGTACGCCGCGCGTGGATCGTCGTCAACCTCCATGCTGATCTCTCCCACCCGTGGCAAGGGGTGCATAATGATCATCTTTTCCTTCGCCTGTTCCATCGTTTCTGGCGTGATCACAAAGGCTCCCTTGACTTTCTCATAAAGATCTTGGCTCTCGAAGCGCTCCTTCTGAACACGCGTGACATAAAGCACATCCGTTTCCGCGAGCACTGGCTCCAGTGCATCAAATTCTTTTTGGGATACCCCCTTCACCTTCAATTCCTCGACCAACTCGGGAGGCATACGCAGGATTTCAGGGGAGACGTAGTTAAGGCGAACGACAAAGGTGGAGAGAAGTCTTGAAAGGGAGTGAACTGTGCGACCGTTCTTTAGATCGCCCAGCATCGTAACCGTTAATCCATCGACTTGCCCCAGTTCTTCCTTGATCGTGAATAGATCCAGTAGAGCTTGTGTCGGGTGTTCTCCAATTCCATCTCCCGCATTGATCACCGGCTTTTTTGAATATTTTGCGGCGACCTCCGCCGAACCTACTTCTGGATGACGGATAACGATCACGTCCGCGTAACATTCCAAAGTTCGGATTGTATCGGGAAGGGACTCGCCCTTCGCCACCGATGAGTACCTCACCTCATTGATAGGAATCACGCTTCCACCCAGCCGCTCCATCGCCGCGAGGAACGACGAGGATGTCCTTGTCGAAGGCTCATAAAATAAATTGGCCAGGATCTTTCCTTTTAAGAGATCAAATGTGCCTACTCGCTCAACCATCGCTCGCATTTCCTTTGCTACACCAAAAATGTATTCCAGGTCTGTTCTGCTGAATTGAGAGACCGAAATCACATCCTTTCCGTAGAAGGGTGCCCCGCGGTGATCGCCGAAAGGTAAGTGCGGGCTCCGTGCATTGCGTTCATTTGGGGGTACAAATGTTGCCATAATGCCTCCTTAGCATCGTTTTTTCTTCACCTTCAGACTAGATTTACACCGAATCCTGCTGGCGCCAGTATGACGCCATCCTCAAAGACTAGGCGGCCGCGCAATGTCACTCGCCGAACTTTTCCCTTCAGATTAAACCCTTCGAAAGGAGACCACTTGCAGCGGCTTTGTAGATCGGCACCTTTAACTTCCCAGCGTACATCCGGGTCAAATTCGACTCGCGTTTGTTCTTGATTGCGTATTCCAAATATCCGCTGGGGATTTGTATACATACGCGCAATTAGACCGTCCATGGTCAATCTGCCGTCATTTACTGCACCAAAAAGTAGGGCTAAGGCGGTCTCAAGTCCTGGAAAACCCGGTGGCGGATTTTTTGAATCCTTTTCATCAAGCGTGTGCGGCGCATGATCGCTAGCAAAACAGTCGATCACTTCCAGATTTTCCCAGAGTGCATCTCGATCCTTTTTTGCCGCGAGGCGCGGGCGCACTTCTGCGCGACCCTCACCTATATGCGGCTGATCATCCTCCGTCAGGAATAAGTGGTGCGGTGTGACCTCACAAGTCACCCTATAACCTTTTTCCTTGGCAGCCTTTATCAACAGAATCTCTTCTCTTAAGCTGACATGGCAAATATGTACGTGTTTATCGTAAAGTGCACCGATTAGGAGGATTGCGGCAAGGCTCATTCCCTCAGAATGAGCAGCGATTGGGTTATCCTTTGGCCAGCGCTGGACGTGATCAGCAATGGAGCCAAGCTGCTGCAGCCTCAACGGCCCATAGGTCTGATCGAGGTACATCTTCATGCCACAGACCCTCTGTGCCAAGTCAGTCGCAGATTGGATGTTATCTTCCCCCGCCCCGAGGAATATCGCAAAATCGCAAACCGCCTTACGACTGGCGAGCGTAATCGCCGCATCGAGCGAGTCCTGAGTTGTAAGAGGTGGGTCAGTGTTGGGCATCGCAAGAACAGCGGTGAACCCACCCGCGAGGGCGGCTGCAGTCCCCGATCCAAAATCCTCTTTGTGCGTGGCCCCTGGTTCGCGTAGATGAACGTGGGGATCGATCAGGCCTGGTAATTCCAACATCTCTGAATACTCCCTAAAACTGCTCAAAAAAAGAGAGCCTTGCGGCTCTCGCTAGTGACTAGGAAAACGCCTGCCTTTGGGCCGCAGCCCCGGGGCAGGCGAATACGCGATTTAGAAACGTCTTATCTATCGGCATTATTTTATTCTTGAGAATTGTATGAATTTGAGCGAATCTGTCAAGAGATTGCTGTGATAAAATCGCCAGTAAATGGAAATTCCAAGTGGAATAAGTGCGATTCTAAAAGGCATCCCCAAGAAACCGGGCTGCTATTTAATGAAGGACGAGACTGGGTCGGTAATTTATGTAGGCAAGGCATTAAATCTTCGGAGCAGAGTGCGCTCCTATTTTCATGCTTCCAGCTCACAAAATAGAAAAACTGTGGAGCTGGTTCGCCGCGTTTCCGATATTGATTTTATTGTCGTAAACTCAGAACTCGAGGCGCTTATCCTTGAGATGAATCTCATTAAGCGCCATCGGCCCAAATACAACGTTCGATTGAAAGATGATAAACGCTACCCGTACATTAAAGTTCATTGGAATGATCCTTTTCCAAAGATCACAGTAACAAGACGATTAACCAATGATGGCAGCCGAAATTTTGGCCCGTACACGAGTGTTTGGGCTGTTCACCAAACATTGGATGTTTTGCGCAAGATTTTTCCTTACCTAACCTGTGACCGGGTAATTACGGGAGAAGATACGCGCGCCTGTTTGTATAAGGATATTAAATTATGTGTTGCGCCATGTATCGGCCTGGTTGATCAAGAATCCTATCGAGCAATGATTAATGACCTGTGCCGATTTCTGGAAGGTAAAACCGATCCCATCATCGCCCGAATGCAAGAGAAGATGGCGCAAGCCTCGAATGTGTTGGATTTCGAACGGGCGGCGCTTATTCGTGATCAGCTAGCAGCGATCGAACGTGTGGTTCAAGGCCAAAGGGTTGTATCGCAGGATAAAGTGGATTCGGATGTTATTGCCTTTGCGCGTGACGATGAAAATGCATGTGTTCAGGTGTTTTTTATTCGAGCCGGAAAGCTAATTGGGCGAGATTATTTCTTGCTTGAAGGATCTGCCCAAGCGGAAGATCGAGAATTGGTGGAAGCATTCGTGAAGCAATATTATACCGAGGCGACACATATCCCACAACACGTTCTCTTGCCAACCGAAATAGAGGAGGCGCGCATTATCGAAGAATGGCTGAACCAGCGCCGCGATGGCAAGAAAGTGCATCTTCAAGTCCCCAGACGCGGGCCAAAGAAAGCACTTATCAAATTGGCAACTGAAAACGCGATGGAGACTCTCGCAGGGCTGCGCGCGCGTTGGGAGGCTGACCGAAGCCAACATGTCGAAGCGCTAGGCGAACTGCAAAAGGCATTGCACATGAAGGATCCACCCAATAGAATCGAATGTTACGATATCTCAAACCTGCAGGGTACTGCTGCAGCTGGCTCGATGGTCGTTTTTGAACAAGGAGTGCCTAGCAAAAGCAATTATAGGAAATTTACGATAAAAACCGTGCAAGGACAGGACGATTTTGCTAGTATGGAGGAAGTCCTGGATCGTAGATTTCGGAGATGGAAAGTGGCGACAGACGAATCCCGAAAACCAGGTAGTAAACTGGATCGTGGTTTTGGTTTGCTGCCTAACCTCCTAATTGTTGATGGAGGCAAGGGCCAGCTGGGAAGGGCGATACGAGTAGTGGAAAAGTATGCGCTTGAGGAAAAAATCATGGTCGTTGCTTTGGCGAAGAGACACGAAGAGCTTTTCTTGCCTGATAAGAGCGATCCGATCATACTTACGGCTCGCTCTAAAGCATTATTCCTGGTCCAGAGAATTCGCGATGAAGCCCACCGTTTTGCCTTGAGGCATCATCAGACTCGGCGAAGACGTAAGGGACTTGCTTCGAAACTGGATGCTATCTCGGGTATCGGCCCGGCGAGAAGAAAAGCGCTATTGAGTGTATTTGGAGATGTCAATGGAATTCGTGCGGCTGATGTTGGCGAGGTGGAAGCTGTCCCCGGCATCAATAGGACGCTGGCGGAACGAGTCAAAGCGGAGCTGTAACGATGGAAAGTAGAGCTTAATGCCGGTTGCGTGGGTCATCGATGATGATGATGAGATGAGGCAGGCAATTAAATTGATGCTCGAGCTGATTGATTTCGAAGTCAAAGTCTATCGCGACGCGCCTACCGCATCGCGGGATCTGCTTAATGGAAAAATACCGGATGTCATCATCCTGGATATTATGATGCCGGCCGTCAGTGGAATCGATATGCTCGAGTTTATGCGCACGAAAAGTGAACTTAAAACTGTCCCGGTTGTGATGTTATCCTCAGAGACCACTGATGTTCAAGTGGATGAAGCAATGCGTTATGGCGCGGATGCATTCATTTTCAAACCGGTGACGTTAGAAGAGTTGGAAACAGCCATAAGCAGCGCTATACAAGCGCACATGTAGCCATTACCTCCCTCGCCCCATCATTCTCAAAGACACCGTATTTCCCTGGAAGATGGAACTGTCTAATAAAATTTACTTCGATGTAATCTGGCTTCGATAAAGCCAGCGTGACCAATTATAGGGCGCAGTCCCTGCGCCTGTGGGAGCCTATTTTTTCGCAGGAAAAACTTCGGCTGCGTTAGCTTGGTAAGATTCTCAGGCGCACCGCATTTTAGTAGTGGAATGCGCCTTCCCAAACTTCATGTCATCCTGAGGCGTTTTTTGCCGAAGAATCTCGTTTTCCGAATATAAGAACCTTGCTTGTGTGAAACGAGATTCTTCACACCTCCGGTGTTCAGAATGACATTAAGTCGGAGAAATCTTTGCTGATCGTAACCCTTGATTGAAAGTTTAACTACATTAATGTCATATAGAGCAGAAGCCCTTCAGGATCTGAGGGGCAAGATCAACGATATCGATTAATCAGGGTCCCCAATCACAGTGAATGACATTATTCGTGGATTCCCATTGATGTCATCCTGAGGCTTTCAGCTGAGAAGATAAAAC
>JADFRQ010000079.1 GCA_022561215.1 Chloroflexota bacterium
CCTCCCCTGGCCTGGTTGGGGATAATGTTACTAATTTCGCTGCTATCGTCGATTTGGCTGATTTCAGTGCATCAGCTTAACCTAAGAACACAAATTGAAAGGAGTACAACCCGATGAAACGCTTGTTGACAGTATCTTTGTTGGTCCTCGTAATTCTGATGGTTTCTCCTATACCGGCATTTGCTGGGGGGATGCTTGACGGTCGCGTTGTCGTGGGAGGTGATTTCACCCTGCAAACCGGCGAAACACTCGAAGGGGATCTGCTTGTTTTGGGAGGCCGTGCAACCCTGGAAGAAGGATCACGCGTGCGCGGTGATGTGATTGTATTGGGTGGCAATGTCACTTCTGATGGCATCATCGAAGGCGACGTGGCTGTGCTGGGAGGTACTTTTGATTTGGGATCGCATGCCGTTGTGAAAGGCGATTTTAGTTCGGTCGGTGGCAGTATATCGAGGGCAGAAGGATCCAGAGTCGAGGGGCACACCCGTACGCAAAATGACTTCGATATTCCTTTCAACTTCGAATTCTCGGAGATGATCTTCACCCCGATCCGCATCACGAGAACTTCCTTGGCCGTGCGTTCACTTTGGTTTTTGTTCAGATCGTTCATGCTGGCTGCGATCGCGGTGCTGGTGGTGATGTTCTGGCCAGAGGCAACAAAACGCGTTGCCAGCGCGTCCATTGGCCAGCCGCTTATTGCCGGAGGGTTAGGATTGCTGACCTTCATTCTCAGCCCGGCCGTGTTGCTCGTCCTGGTGATAACCATCCTGCTCATCCCGGTTGCATTCCTCGCAATTGGGGCCTTTGTGCTCGCGTTGCTTTTCGGATGGATTGCGATTGGGCTTGAGGTAGGTGAGCGCTTGGGAGAGATGCTTAAATGGAATCTGCATCCTGCGGCTGCCGCGGGCTTGGGAACATTCTTATTTACCACGGTAATCGGCGGCATTGGCTTCATCGATTGTTTGGGTTTTCTCGTAATTACGGCGGTGTGTTCAATCGCCTTCGGAGGTGTGCTCCTGAGCCGCTTTGGAACTCGCGATTACGAGTTTAGGTCCCCCGAAACTGCCGCGCAAGAACTTCCGGCTCCAAAAGAGGAGAAAGGGTCTAAGAAATCGAAAAAATAAAGGATTGGGCATATTTCGTAGCAAGGAAAATGTCCAGTTAGTTTAGGCGGCGGCTGTCGAGCTAAAAGCTCCACAGCCGCTTAACCTATACATTGTCGATGTTTCTTCGCGCACATAAAAAATTAAATTTAACATAGCTGGTAACTCCGATTAGGTGAACCATTCCCCACAGTTGGGGTTATTATTTGAGAAGACCTAGCCGAAGGAATCGGCATTGACTATAATCCTATTTCGAAATCATCCTCTGATGAATAGGTAGAGAATGTCCTTTGTCCACCTCCATGTACATTCTGAATATTCCCTGCTGGACGGTTTCAGCAGAATTCCAAAACTTGTCGCGCGTGCGAAACAATTTGATATGCCTGCGCTTGCCCTAACGGACCATGGCGTTCTGTTTGGCGCGGTTGAGTTTTATCATGCAGCAAAGAAGGTGGGGATAAAACCGATTATCGGGATGGAGGCCTATGTTGCTGCACGAGGGATGCAGGATCGCGACTCGAAATTGGACAGCAAAACATCCCATCTCTTGCTCTTGGCCCAAAACGATATTGGCTACCGCAATCTACTAAAGATAGCCAGCGCTGCGCAGCTGGAAGGCTTTTACTATCGCCCTCGGATCGATCATGAGTTTCTTGAAAAACATAGCGAAGGGTTGATAGCCACTACAGGATGTATGTCGGGCGAGGTGCCGCGCGCGCTGCTGAATGGTGACGAGAAGAAGGCAAAAGGGCTTTTGGATTGGTATTACGAGATATTCGGAAGCGAAAATTTTTTTATTGAACTTCAAGATCATGATGTGCCCGAGCTGCGCGAGCTGAATCAATCGTTATTGCAGTTGGCAAAACGGCATAACAGTCGTTTCGTCGCCACAAACGATGTTCATTATGTAAATCCTGAGGATGCGGATTTACAAGACATATTGCTCTGCGTGCAGACGGGATCGTTGCGTTCCGATCCTAATCGCATGCGCATGACAGGGGATACATATTATCTTCGTTCAAGAGAGGAGATGGAAGCGCTCTTCGGAGAAGTTCCGGGCGCACTGGATAACCCGGATCTTATTGCCGAGCGTTGCGAAGTGGATTTGGATTTTAAGGGTTATCAACTGCCCAAGTTCGAAGTGCCCGCAGGCGAATCGGCAAGATCCTATCTGAAGAAGCTTTGCATGGAAGGTTTGAAAAAGAGATACAACAATCATTCCGACGACCCTCAGTTTCAAGAAAGGCTGAACTACGAACTGGATATTATTAACCAAATGGGTTTTGACACCTACTTCTTGATCGTCTGGGACCTTTGTCACTTCGCAAGAGAGCAGGGAATCTGGTACAACGCGCGCGGCTCAGCGGCAGGTTCGATTGTGGCTTATTGTCTTGAAATTACGCTTGTGGATCCCATTGCGCACGAATTAATATTTGAAAGATTTCTTAATCCTGGAAGAGTAAGTATGCCAGACATCGATCTCGATTTTCAAGATGATTATCGTTACAAGATGCTTGAATATACTGCTGATAAATATGGCCGCGATAAAGTTGCCCAAATTATCACCTTTGGTACGCTCGGCGCGCGCGCTGCCATCCGAGATGTAGGTCGTGTGTTGGATATTCCCTTGCCTGAAGTTGACCGCGTTGCAAAACAGATTCCCAATATCCCGGGCAAGCCGATCACAATCCCGGAGGCCTTAGAGAGCGTTGCCTCATTCCGCGAGATTTACGATAAAACGCCGTATTTACGGGAAATGATTGATACCGCAGTTCAATTGGAAGGTGTCGCCCGCAACGCAGGAACACATGCGGCTGGAGTGATAATCACGCCGAATCCAATTGTCGATTACGTGCCCCTCCACCGCCCAACCAAGGGAGGCCTGGCGGACAGTCCCATCGGAGCAATTACCCAATTCAAGATGCAAATATTGGAATCGTTGGGATTGTTGAAAGTCGATTTTCTGGGGTTATCGACACTTACATTGATGGCGCGTGCCTGTGATCTGATTGAGAAACGCCATGGCATCGCGATGGACATCAATTCCATTCCCCTCCATGATCCTGAAATCTACGAACTTCTCGGGCGCGGGAATGTTCTGGGTGTGTTCCAGGTCGAGGGTGCAGGAATGCGCCGCAATCTCATGAAAATGAAGCCCACGAAATTAGATCACGTGATTGCCATGGTGGCCTTGTACCGCCCTGGTCCAATGGATTTTATTCCCAAATTTATTAGAAGAATGCACGGTGAAGAGGAGGTCACCTATCCGCATCCAGACCTCGAATCCATTCTGAAAGAGACCTACGGAATTACCGTCTATCAAGAACAGATTATGTATTCGGCGATGAAATTGGCCGGATATAATGCCTCAGAGGCAGACAACCTTCGTAAGGCAGTAGCGAAAAAGAAAGCCGCCGCTCTGCAAGAGCAACGTGGAAAATTTGTCCGCGGTGCGGTTGAGAATGGGATTCCGGAGACCACTGGAAATAGGATTTTTGACGATTGGGAAGCTTTTGCGCGTTATGGTTTTCCGAAAGGTCATGCTGTGGATTACGCGGTGATTTGTGTGCAAACAGCCTATTTAAAATCACATTACCCTATTGAATACATGACTGCGCTGCTTTCCGTATTCAAGAACGATATCGATAAAGTTGCATTGTATGTCGCCGACTGCAAACGTATGTTTATTGAAGTTCTTTCACCCGACATTAATCAGAGTGATCTTGATTTCACGATCGAGGATCGGAAAGACTATCTGAGTGCTATTCGCTTCGGGCTGACTGCAGTAAAGAATGTTAGCGAGGGAGCCGTTCAAACTATTGTGGAAGAGCGCGAGAGAGCAGGCTCATTCAAAAATCTGCATGACTTTACGCGGCGTATCGATTTACGGCAAGTGGGAAAACGCACCATCGAGTCTCTCATCCGAGTTGGTGCACTGGATTTATTTGGCCCACGCGGCGCGCTTTCAAATTCAATCGACCGCATCGTGAGCATTTCTTCCGCACACTTTCGAGCTGTTGAAGTCGGACAGTTAACCCTCTTCGAATCGACATCCGATATGCAGGATGAATTGCTGCTGAGCTCGGTCGGGGATGATATTTCAGCACGCCAGCAGCTAAACTGGGAACGCGAATTGTTAGGCGTCTATGTATCCGATCACCCACTCGCGCCTTATATGGAAACCTTAACCCAAATAGTTACTCATTTCAGTGCAGAATTGAACGAGGCGGAACAGGGAGAAATTGTGACCGTCGCAGGAGAAATTAGTCAAGTTCGCCCTTACCAAACGCGCGCCGGAAAATCGATGGGTTTTGTAACTTTGGAAGATATTCAAGGCACCATCGATCTTGTAATTTTTTCACGCGTATGGGGGAAAGTAAACGATTGGTTGGAAAATGGTCTCATCGTCAAGATAGAGGGTAAGGTGGATAAAGAGCGCGGCGATGCCAAGGTGCTTGTGGATGCTATTTCTCAGGATCTCACTAATCCAAATTTAGAAATTGAAATTGGCCGCACGGCGGATACGGCCTTGCGAAGAGGGGGTAATATTCCTAAAAAGAGTGACATTATTCCATCTGAAACGGATGTTTCTGCTATCCAACCGCGAGATAAGATTGATTTGGCCCCGGACGTGGAAGGGACTATTTCTGATGTGGAAGAAAACCACACTCAGGTCGCCGCGGTGCAACCGGCGCAGCCCGATCCCGAAATAAATAAAATCGCCAGCGTAACAGTCGGATTGGACACACCTAATAACAAAGGAAAAAACCAGGCTCAAAGGGTTGCAGATGAAGAAATTAAACCGGGTGGAGATGGCCCGCCTGACCTTCCTCAGGTAGTCTCTCGAACGGTTCGAAGCTCAGCACATGATGGTGAACTTTCGCTCATTAAGGTGTTTTTACGTTCCACAGGAGATCGCAAGCGGGATACATTGCGCATGCGCCGTGTTTATGGATTATTGACCTCTTATCCAGGCATAGATCGATTCGCCGTTTATGTCTTTGAAGGTAAAAGACGATACCATTTAGAATTTCCAAATGAAACCACGGGGTATTGTCCTGAATTGCACGCCCAATTGAATGACCTTTTGGGAGATGCAAGTGTTCAAGTTGAGCAGCTCCGGTTGCAATGAGGAACTGCGCAGCATGCGGCGTCGTGCCTCCGTGGTAATCACGACGAATTTGCTGGATGAACAGGTCATGAGCAGGGTTGCATACCGCTCGATATTCTTTATACAATAAATATCGGGGTAAATTCATGAAAATTGGAATTCTGACCGGGGGAGGAGATGTCCCTGGCCTAAATGCGTGTATTAAATCAGTGGTCGATCGTGTAAGCGAGGGTGGCCATTCGGTTGTCGGCATCCGTCGGGGATGGAGGGGATTGCTGGATTGTGAGCCAGGGAACCTGGAATCCATCCAGGAGAATACAGTTCTCCTTAATCGAAAACTTGTACGCACCATCGACCGAAGCGGCGGAACCTTTCTCCATACCTCGCGCACGAACCCCGTAAATATTCCTCCGGCAGCTGTGCCTGATTTTCTAAAGGATAGGATCCAGGGCGACGGACCGCAGGATTTTACGGAGCATATTCTCACAGTTCTGGAGGAACTTGGGATTGATGCATTAATTCCCATTGGGGGCGATGACACGCTCTCCTATGCACTTCGACTCCATCAGGAAGGAGTTTCTGTTATCGCCGTACCCAAAACGATGGATAACGATGTGCGCGGCACGGATTATTGCATTGGATTTTCGACGGCCATCACGCGCAGTGTCGCATTCATTCAAAATTTGCGTACGAGCACAGGCTCGCATGAACGCATTGCGGTTATTGAACTATTTGGGCGGAACAGCGGGCAGACTTCTCTAATCGCCGCCTATTTATCCGGCGCTGATAGAGCAGTAATTTCCGAAGTGCCTTTTGATCCTGATAAACTAGCCGGTTTCTTGCTCGAAGACAAACGCTCCAATCCCAGCAATTACTCGATGATGACCATCTCCGAAGGCTCCCAGATTATTGGTGGTGATGTATTGATGCGCGGCCGCGAGGATGAATATGGGCACAAAAAATTAGGAGGCATCGGGGTAGTCACTGGGGACTTGATTAAAGAAATTACGGGTGAAGATATCCTTTACCAGCAATTGGGCTATCTCATGCGTTCCGGATCTCCTGATTCGCTCGATTTGATGGTAGCGAAAAATTTTGGAATCAACGCCGCAGATTTGGTTGTCAGTGGAAGAACGGGAAGAATGATGGCACTTCGAAATGGGAGTTACACCGACGTACCTATCAATCTCGTGCGTGAGGGAGCCCGTCAGGTGGATGTCGAAGAGATGTACGATGTTGACGAGTATCGTCCAAAGATCCGGCACATGGACGGCAAGCCAATGTTCCTCTACTAAATCGATGGGTCATGTTGGATTTTCAAATGAATACCTTTGTCTCAATATGGGAGCTGACGCAGAGCAGTGAGTGAGTTACCTCAATAGGCGAAGGATGAAAATATAGGGTTGGAAAATTGCTGGCCTAGATCATGTGAATATTCATCGTCTTGCTTTACTGCAGAAGAGGTGGATCTCTATCTCGGGACGCCAGGCTAAGCACTTTGATGCCTTCTTAGTTGAATCCAGTGAAAAGAATTTTGATAGGTAAATCGGAGGCGTCCGGGGGCCAACGAGATCGGGAATACCAAAAGTAGTATTGCAATCGGGATGCTCAATTAAAAACATCTCACCGAGTAGTAAAGCTTATCGGCCTCTAGTCAGCAGGCTTGGATCCCGTCTCTTCGCGCATCCAAAGTGACACCGTGCTAGGCTGCATGGTGTCTTGCACAGTGCTCAGCAGTGCGATCTGGATTCGCTCCAAATCCACCTCATCACGCACCGATTCTCCAAAAGAGCTCAGAGCTAGAGCGGCGTCATAATCGCCGCGGAAGAAGCGCCGATTGATGGTGGTCTGAATGCCGCGCCGAAGCGGATTGAATAGGGCTGCAATGAGCAGAGTGGAGGCCACGATAGCCAACGGGGAGCCTTGTCCGGTCAGGGCGCGCATCGCGCCTTGCAGGAGCACGACACTGCCGAAATAGACTCCTAGAAGCGCGGCGGTCAAGACGCCGTAGATAAGGGTGCGCTTGATGATCACGTCGATCTCAAAAAGCCTGTAGCGCAAGATCGCCACCGCCAGCGCGAGAGGGTAGAGCGAACCGGTCAATTCTCGCAGTATCGGCACCGCGCCAGATTTGGGAAGCAGGCCCAACTCCGGGAGGAAAAACAGCAGTCCCTGGCCCAGTCCAATACCGACGATCACACCGAACGCCAGCCAGCGTGCCTGGGCCTGGTGAGTTGGGTCCCTTTCCTTCAGCAGGGTATGGATCAACGCTGCGGCCGCGATCACGATCGAGGCCGGGAAGATGAAGGCAACACCGATTTCCGGTGGCGTGCGCCACAACGCGAGCGGCTGGTCAAGCCTGGTCAGGAAGCGGCCTATGATCAGCACGGGCGGGATTCCCAAAATCAATGCGAGCGTCTGCAAAGGCCGATCTCGCATTGGTCCTTTGCGTACGGGAAAGATCAGATAGAAGACCGGAACGAGCGGGACAATTAGAAAGGGAAAGATCAGGAAGTTGAAAAACCAGGCCGGCCAGTAAGCGCCTAGATAAAACAACTCCGCAGGACCGCCTTGTTGTCCAGAAAGTGGAAGACTAGCCACGTACGCCAGAGTCAACGCGCTGGAGATCAACAAGATTTGGGCGGCTCGGCTCCTCGGTCGACGGAAGAAGACGAAAATGGCGATCGTCGCCTGCAGGAGGGTGCTAGGCGATTCAAGGAGAAAGGTGAAAAATTCTCGAAGCCAGTCAATCAGAGCGCGACGAACGAGTGGGACCTCCACGGACAGCTCCCGCCCCGCGCGTAGGACACGGTACTCAACGCGTTCCCCAATCGCCCAATTCTCAGGGCGGATCGGTTGAAAGACGAAGGCCCTTCGTACGATTTGCTCGATTGACTGGCCTTGCACCTCCAGCAGCACGTCCCCTGACTGAAGGTCCGAGACTGCGCCGGCGAGATTGCGGTCGAATATGTACTGCTGCTCTCCACTGGTGATCTCGAGCGGAAAACTCCAGCCATCCGTGGGTAGGCTCATGCGGTAGCCGATTTGGGCCAAGTCAAGTGTGAAAAAGAACAGCACAATCGCCAGGGCCACCCAGCTTGCTCGGCTAAAGCGAGTCTCATCCGTACTCGCTTTCTGTTTGGTCGAATCTGTCTCTGGCATCAGGAACCCCTCATCGATGTTGAAAGTACGTATGCGCTTGAATTCTTTGGCCAGAAGAAAACACGTCCCCGCTGCACGGGTTCGCCCACATCGGCTAGGTGTTCGATCTGTCGATTATTTGGATCGCCTCGGCCAATTGTTTGCATCTGTGTTGCGGCGATAGCTCTCAGCCAGCCACTACAGCCAGTCTTTGAGGAAAAAATTTGTGGGGGCGCGGACAACTTAGCAGGCTAGATCCAAGTCGGTTCATCGTACGTGCCGAACACGTCCCTCATGACATTGATAATTTCCCCCAGCGTGGCATAGACACGCACGGAATCAAGGAGGAAGGGCATGAGATTCTCGACTCCCTGCGCCGCGAGGCGCAATTGATCGAGCGCCTGCCCCACAGCAGCATTATCGCGGCTTTTGCGCAAATGGGTAAGCCTGGCCGTCTGTTTTTTATAACCCTCAGGATCCATCTTAAGCAATGGAATCGTATACGATTTTTCAGTTGCAAATGCATTAACACCGACGATAGTTCGTACACCGGCATCGAGTTCCTGTTGGTATTGAAAAGCTGCATTCGAAATTTCCGTTTGAAAAAACCCCTTGTCAATTGCAGGGAGAACACCGCCCAATTCCTCGATCGCCTTGAAATAGGTGTGTGCTTGTTTCTCCATTCGGTTCGTGAGGGCCTCGACAAAATAGGAACCTCCAAGCGGATCAACTGTGTTGCCGACACCGGATTCCTCGTTGATGATCTGCTGCGTACGCAGAGCGATGGTGGCGGCATGTTCAGAAGGTAAGGCCAGAGCTTCATCCATGGAGTTTGTATGCAGTGATTGAGTGCCTCCGAGAACGGCGGCTAATGCTTGCAGAGAGGTGCGCACGATATTGTTTTCCGGCTGTTGGGCGGTTAGGCTTACACCAGCAGTCTGGCTGTGAAATCGAAGAAGCCAGGAGCGCGGGTTCTTGGCTTTGTATCCATAACGCATTTGATGGGCCCAGATGCGGCGTGCGGCGCGATATTTGGCGATTTCCTCAAAGAAATCGTTATGTGCGTTGAAAAAGAACGATAGCCTCGGGGCAAATGAGTCAATATCCAATCCACGTTCTATAGCCCAGTCTACATATTCAAAACCGTCGGCCAGCGTGAATGCCAGCTCTTGTGCGGCTGTCGATCCGGCCTCGCGTATGTGATAACCGGAAATGGAAATTGTATTCCAGAGAGGGAGGTGCTTGGTTCCGTATTCGATCGTGTCGGTTACCAGGCGCATGGACGGCTCCGGGGGGAAAATGTATTCCTTCTGCGCGATATATTCCTTCAAAATGTCATTCTGATTGGTGCCCCGCAGTTGGTCGGCTGCTACGCCTTGTTTTTCCGCGGCGACGATGTACATTGCCCAGATGATGGCTGCCGGGGAATTGATGGTCATACTCGTCGAGACTTTATCCATAGGGATTCCGTCGAATAAAATTTCCATATCATTGAGTGAGGAAATGGCTACACCACACTTTCCGAATTCGCCTTCTGCAGCCGGGTCGTCAGTGTCGTATCCCATCAGCGTCGGAAGATCAAAGGCAATCGATAAACCAGTCTGCCCTTGACCCAATAAATATTTAAATCGGGTATTGGTTTCCTCGGCAGATCCGAACCCTGCAAACATGCGCATGGTCCACGGTTTGCCCCTGTACATGGTCGGGTGGGCGCCGCGCGTATAGGGAAACTGGCCAGGAAAGTTTAGGTCTTTCTCGTAATCAAAATCGATAAGGTCAAGCGGACTGTAGAGGCGATTAATTGGTTCAGATGAAGTAGTAATGAAGGTCTTCTTGCGTTCCCCTCGTCGTTCAAGGGAATTTTTCAGCGTTGCCTCTTCCCAATCATCGTACGCCTGGCGAAGTTTGGTGAGCTTGTCATGGTCCGGCATAAGTGTCTCCAAAGATGATATTCAAAAAAAATTATAGCATGCGGAATTTTGCCCCGTTATGCGATGATCGTGGATAAGCCAGATTAGGCTGAAGCTCGCTAGAGGATATCTCGTTGTCGAGGACGAGCATCATCACTTGAGCACTGAAAAACGGTTGTGGAGACGAAAGTGTCTAGTAGCTCTTTGGGGGATCAAGATACAATTATAGAGTTGCATCGGGGCCAATCAGCAGGCCATGCCGGGGATAAGAAATGGATCAGGAGATGGAGCTAAAAGGCAATGCTCGCGAGGTTCAAGATGAATTGAAGCAGATGGGGGTTAAGCTCCAGGTGCTCGAGCTTCCGCAAACTACCAGGACGGCTCAAAACGCTGCGGATGCTATCGGATGTGAAATCGGCCAGATTGTAAAATCGATTATTATGCGTACAAAAATGAGCAGCCGAGCATTATGCGTTCTCACCAGCGGCACGAATCAAGTTGACGAAAAAAAAGTTGAGCGATGGATTGGCGAGCCCATTAAAATGGCTGACCCTAATTTTGTAAAAAACGCGACGGGCTTCTCTATTGGCGGCGTCGCGCCGGTAGGCCATTCGAATCCAATCATTACACTGATCGATGAGGACTTGTTGAATTATGCTGAAATATGGGCTGCTGCAGGAACGCCCAATGCAGTTTTTCGCCTTACCCCGATGGAGTTGCTGCGTATTACGAGGAGCATTGCAATTCGAGTTGCCAAAGAAGATGAAAACGAGTGATTGATCACCTAAACACGTGGCTCAATCTCGATTCGATAATTCCTGCAGGTTCAGTGATCTCCTTTATTTTCTTCATTACCACTCAATTGGCGCAAGAAAGCCAGGATCCCAGCAGCAGCAATTTGGCCGCGCGCGATTGCCCGGTCAGCCAATTCACGCGCACGCGCCAAGCGAATCCGCGGTTCGTCCTGCGTTAACTCATACAGTTCGACCAAAACACCGTGCGTGCTCTCGGGATGGATGAAGGCGATGAGCTTGCCGCCCGTTCCAATCACCGGGTCGCTGTTAATCAAGCGAATGCCCTGTTTCTGAAGCTTTTTGATATAGGCTGCGATGTCATCCACTTCGAAGCAAATATGATGCATCCCTGGACCATATTGGCTGAGATAGCGTGCGATCCCGCTATCCTCACTGGTTGGCTTCACCAACTCAATCTCCGCACCGCCGCTAGGCAGAAAAGCAACGACGGAATCTTGATCCGGGACATCCTCGACATGTGTAACTTCGAGTCCGAGCGCATCGCGCCAGAACTTTAATGCAGCATCGATATTATCCACGACAAATGCCACATGATTGATCTGTTTTACTGGAGACATAATACCCTCGAAACAAGAGATTTTTTCATTGTACGGTAGCGCATAATCATTGCCAAGTGAGAATGATGTTGAGATGAGAGATGGTAGCTGAGCAATGACTGCACCGCCAGGGGCAGAGGAAATAAATGGAAATATTAATATCTCTCTAGGGAGGGGATTCAATTTGCAATATTATCCGTAATCCAATCCAATATATAGCCAAGCACTTCTTCCTTTTCCGGCTCATTATGAATTTCATGCGCCAACCCGTCCCATATCTTGAAGGTACATAATTTTCCAGCCTTAAGCGCAAACTCTTGACTGGCTGCAGGAGAACAAACCTGGTCTGCGCCGCCATGCATCAGAAGCAACGGGAGGGGGAAAGAAGCCGCATTTTCTAAAGCCCATTCTCCGCTATTTAGCATATCGATGCCCATTCGTGAAGTGATGCGGTCGTGTACCAGAGGATCTTGCTCATAGGCATCTACAACGGCCTGATCATTTGATAGTGCATTGGTATCTAATTCATTCCCCATGGAAAAAGAAGGCCAAAGCGTATACATGACTTTTCCCAAGGCAATTTTCCAGGGCGGCGGCTCGAAGGCTGGTCTGAGAAACGGACTGGTGATAATTACGCCCTGCGCTTGAGGTGAACGCTTGAGGCAGTAATCGAGGACAAGATTGCCGCCCAGGCTGTGGCCGTAGAGAAATAGTGGCCGATCAGGATATTTTCCCATGGCGCTTTTTACCAATAAATCAATGTCATTAAGCATCCCATCAATTCCCGGCGAATGCCCGCGCTGTCCTTCGGACTTGCCATGCCCCCTTAAATCAATCGAAAGCACTCCGTATCCGTGGCGGTTCATAAATTCAGCAACATGTTCATAACGTCCGGAATGTTCTCCCAAGCCATGAAACAGGCAAATCGCGCCGAGCATTTCCCCTTCCGGCATCCACTCAATAGCATACAAGCTAAGCCCATCTTCGGTTTTCAATTGCCAATTTGATATGCCCATGATTCATCCTTCCTTCTCGGTGAGAAGCCTAAGCTACCTCACAGCACATGATTCGATTCCCCTCCCTAGTTGAGTGTTGCAAGAAAATCAAGCAACACTTTGTTTACTTCTTCTGGTTT
>JADFRQ010000080.1 GCA_022561215.1 Chloroflexota bacterium
ACCTCCTCAGACTGGAAGAAAAGTGGGGTGGCAAGTACCCGGCAGCGATCCGGTCCTGGCAGAACAACTGGGACGATCTGGCGACATTCTTTGAGTTCCCGAAAGAAATCCGACGAATGATTTACACCACCAACATCGTCGAAGGTTATCACCGCCAGCTGCGAAAAGTCATCAAGAATAAGTCGTCGTTTCCCACGCCAGAATCTGCTCGCAAGCTGTTGTATCTGGCGACCGTGAACATCACGAAGAAATGGAAATCACCGGTGAGGGAGTGGGCAAAGATCCTCAATCAACTTACCATCCGATTTGAAGATCGGTACCCGTTGTGATCAATCCGAGAATTCATTTACACAAGATTCTTGACACTACCCCAGTATTTGTGCCGGTGGATAAAAAACACTCCAATCACAGTGTACTGTTGCAGCGGTCAATGCCTGATCTTGCTCTCGATCACCATAAAGGCTCTCTCAAAGCGAGATAGCCTTTATTTCTTAATGGGTTTGGCTGGTCGCCCCCCGGTTCGCGAACGCCAGGGGCAGAGCGATGGCGTAGGAGAAAGCTATGCCCTTCCGCCGGCCATGCGCCGAAACCTGCGGCGGATCCACTCTAAACACTCACCGGGCGTGCCGATCTTAAAGGCGACCGTGTGGGATAGTTTCTCGTTGTCCAGGAAGTGCTTTCTGTCGAGGGTGACGAAGTACTCGATTTCGCTACCCATGGCGGAAGCCAGAATTTCGGCGTCGGCGGGATGATCAACAAGCGATCGCGCGGTGGATCGGTTGGCGGCCTGCGGATCTCCGACCACTATGATATCGCTGCGATCCAGCAGCAACGCCAGGGCGCCTAGCGATCGAGGTGCCTTTTTTCTTAGCGCGCCTTCGAGTTCCTGGATCGCCAGCCGGCTTGTGACGAGCGAAAGAGCTCCCGCCTCTCCCAGGCGCAGCAACATACGACCGCCGCCTTTGGCCGACCAGATCCCTGCGAAGATGACGCTCGTATCAAGAAAGATCCGGATCCTGGTCGCCATAGCGCTCGCGCTGTTCGCGGAGGACCTTGAGCATGCTTTCGAGGTCCTCCCCCTTCTCAAGCAGAGACTCCGTGATCCGGCCGGACAGGTCGTCAATATCGGAGAGCCTCGGACTCAAGACAAAGACACCGCCAAGATCGAGCAGCGTGACTGGGTCGCCAGGCTGCAACTTGTATGCTTCTCGGACGGATTTGGGAAGGGTCAGTACACCTCGTTGCCCAATTTGAAGGGTGTATGCCGCGCTCATGCAGCCTCCTGATCGTCAGTTTATCTGATATTCATCTTATCAGAACAACTGATTGTAGTCAATTGAGTGTGAGGCCGAAAGCACGGGAGTTGGGGAGCATGGGTGCGGGGGAGCCTACGTGCAAGTGTTATCAAGAAACATTTTGGTGGGACCTGCCGCGGGTCAATTCAAAGGTCGATGTGCGTTGGCAACCGATTTTACTTGGGATTCTTCGACCCCAGCATCTTTGGCAAACAGTTCCCAGTTTGAAACCACTTCAACGATCTGATCCAATATCTGTTTTGCGCCGCGAATTCCCATTTCCTCGCCAACATGCAGTAGATCATCTTTCAGAAAAGCGTCGCGCTTGCCGTTGATGGTCATCTGGTGTTTGCTGGTCCACGCGCCGCGAGGGTTGTAGGAGTAGATTACGTCAAATGCGGGGGAAAGCCGCCATTTTCCATCTTCATCCATCAGGTAAGCAATATTCTTGGTATGGTCATCCTGGTTCCGCGCGACCACGTTGAAAACCATGCGCCGATAGAGCTGCTCCATGTCTTCGTAGGGCAGCCTCAATTCTCGATTGACCTGAAAGGCCTGTTCATAGGAATATGCACCCGGACTGTTGAAATCGAAGTGAGCGATGGCACACAGGGATTGCAAATGCAGCTTGCCCTTCACCCGGTCGAAACGCCTGGTCAAGAAGTGCGCGCGCCCATTCTCTTCAAGAAGGCGACACTCCATCATCCTTATCCCAGCTTTAATTGCCATGCCGTAGTAGGCGTACTCGATGCGCCCGTAGCCAGCAGGATCTCCCAGGGTATTATCTTTCACGCCGTCAAACTTAAGCACCCAGTAATCAAACCCACTCGGAGCCTCGACCTGACCCGATCGAACTTCCTGCGTTTCATCATTCAAAGCGATGATGGCCTTGGGCCGATTGCCCCCTGCCGAAGTGCCCACACGTAGGATATTCAATAAAGCGTCCGATTTGCCCTTATTCAGGTGACGATGCAGGTTGGCGCGTTCATTGGCGATGGCCTGGGCCAATTCGACCAATTCGCCGATTTCAATAGAAACGGATCGCTCTAACGATCTCTCCAAAATCGGGGTGAACTCGAGCGCGCCCATTGCCCTTTTCCCGGTGTAACAAAGGCGCTCGACTGGATTGAAACTCTCCGCCGTGCGCCCCTGGCGGGCGAGCCATGCGTCAATAACTGCATTGCCAAATCTATCGGGGAGGGCGTCGGCGATCATTCCAGGAAGCCCTTTATAGGTATCTTTAGGCAATGTGCGGAATTGGTATTTTGTCGTCCCCCTTCGAGCATCCCCGAGCGGCATTTTAATCGGCGCAATATCGAGACCACGCCGGATGAATGAAGGGTCAAACTCGAAAGTGGCGAATTCCAATTCTGGGTCCCATGCGACGGCGCCCACCAATAAATCCCATAACATAATAAAGGCAGTATCGACTGGGTTACTCAAATTATCCTGCTTTGTCCCTTCAAGAGGACGCCCTTTGTCGCTGCTTGCCTCTCATCCTGGCCAGCTGCAGTGGACTGATGCCTGGATCTGGCAAAAGTGCATCGATTGCATCCAGTGAATCCAGCCCCCGAAGTGCGCCTATCAAGGTCAAGACTCCGAACGGATTGCCGCGCTCCATCTCACTGATTGTCGTACGGTTTACGCCGGCCACATCGGCCAGTTTTTGCTGGGTCATGTTCTTCTCGAGACGCTTTCTCCTCAAGCGCTGCCCTATCTCAATTACTATGGCTTTATCACTCATTCCATATATTGTCATAATATAGGCTCCAGACATCATTAACATCATAATATGCATTTAATTCAGTGTTTAACCGATAGTATACTCAAGAATTTGTTAAGTGTCAAGAAAAGTTAACGTAATGATGTTTATGGACATCATCAAAGCATAATACTGTGGATTATGACGGCTGTAGACTTCGTAACGATGAATAATAAAGCTCATAATGAGATTAGAGACTGGAGACTGGAAGATAAGCGATGGTGAAGATAGGTTACGGCAAGAGTCGGAAGCCAAAAAGGTTAAAGTGTTGGTCGAAGGCAAAGGCTTCATCAATCCCGCGATCTTGCATCAGCGCAAAACTAACTGCATCAACAAGACTGAGGTCCTGGTCTTTGTACTTTTGTAGAATTTCTTCCGCCTGGTCGTCCAGAGCCCTATCCGCGTAGAAAACTTTCAGGCGAGGGCTATCACGAATAGAACGCAAGAAACGCATAGCAGGGGTGTACCCCCCGGTTCGGCGAATCAGTGTGTAAACCTCGGCATTGACAAGGTTGGTTGTGACCAAATGTGCGCGTTCTTCTGCCAGGATTTTATGCTGCACTTTTGCCTTCCCGTGATACTTGTCTCGGGTGTCGGCTAAGGCAATCCAGGCCCCCGAGTCAACGAAAATTTCACGCATCAGGATGGTTCTCGTCTACGATCGAGGCAATGATGACTTCATCATGTTTCTCAGCGAGATCGCCAACGCCAGAGTCGTAAATGCCGACGATGTCTAACAATGGGTCCTCGTCTGCAGGAAGATCGCGCAGTAGCTTGTCCACCCCTTCCCTGACAAGCGATGCCATTGACTCGCCACGCCTCTCTGCGATGGATCGTAGTGCCCTCTCTTGATCCTCACGCAGGTAAATTTGTAGGGGCTTCTTCTTTTTGACTGCCATCTTGATCTCCAATAAGTGATGTATATATTATATACATTGTAAATAGCGATGTGTAAGCTGTCAACATCACGATCGTGATAGATATTCGGAATTGGAGATTTGAGACTGCCGAGCGGGGGAGCTGGGGTGCGTGTGAACATTGTTCACCTGGGTGCAGGGGGAGATAGGGTGAAAAATTATGGCAATCGAGGCTGGAGACAGAAGACTAAGGACTTGGGACTGGAGACTGAGAGCATGAGATTTGTCGGCCATCAGCCACCAGCAAAGGACAACGTTAAAGACTGGGGACAACTGAGCAGCGGATCTAGGTTGCGTGGGTGCAAGGGAGAAAAGGGCGCGAGACGCAAATCAAGCGGGCTGGCTTGATTTTCTCAACTCTTCGAAGCGCTTGCGAAACTTGGCCACTTTGGGGGCAATCACCGCGCGACAGTAGCCCTGCGCGGGATTGCGCGCATAGTAGCGGTGATGGTACTCCTCTGCTTCGTAAAAATCTTGCAAGGGTTCAATTTGGGTAACAATGGATCGGCTCCACAACCCCTCGCGCTCAAGTTCGATGATCACGTCTTCTGCCACTCGCTTCTGGTCTTCGTCGTGAGTCAGGATGATGGAGCGGTATTGTGAGCCGACATCCGCCCCCTGCCTGTCGAGCGTCGTGGGATCATGCACCGAAAAGAAGATCTCGAGCAATTGGCGGAAGGAAATCAGCTGCGGATCGTAGCCAATCTGTACCACCTCGGCATGGCCGCTGGCGCCGGAAATCACATCTTGATAACTCGGATTGGGGAGGCTGCCACCGGCAAATCCAGGGACCACCCAGTCGACGCCGATCAAATCGTCGAAAATTGGCTCCAGACACCAGAAACAACCACCGCCCAGCGTCGCTTTTTCTGTTTTGTTCTCACTCATCACTTTCACCTGGCTGACTATAGACTCATGCGAATTATAGCTGAGGAATACGGTGCATGGGAGCCGGGAGTTAATAGCTTTCAGCCATCAGCAAAAAAAGCCAATTCATAGGCATGTTCAGATCCTACGGAAAACAGGAATATGGCGGCTGGTGAAAAATGCGTGGGAGTTTGGCAGCAAAGGGCGCGAGGGGATAACCTACGCGCAGTAGACATGGTAATAATAGATGTATATAATAATTATGCATTCTTAATATTACCAAAGAGGTGCAAGATGGTTGCCTATGATGGTCCCAGAACACAGCGATTAAATGTAATGCTGAGTGAATCCCTCCTCGCCAGGATCGATCAAGCTGCTGCAAGTCGAGGAATTTCGAAATCCGCGCTCGTGCGCCTGGCGATTGAGAAGGAATTGAAAAAATTCAAGGAGAGTGAGCTGAGAAAAGTTTCAGAGGAACTCGCACCACTTTACAAAACGGACAGGGAGCTCACTGCTTTTTCAACACTCGATGCTGAAGGTTGGCATGAATAAGGGCGAGGTTTGGAGCGTTAACCTCGATCTCACTTTCGGCGCGGAGATAACGAAGACGCGCCCATGCGTCATTGTCAGCCGCGATTCGATCGGAAGGTTGCCCCTCAAAATCATCGTCCCCCTCACCCATTGGCGCGAAGAATTTCAGCGCGCGGCATGGCTAATTTCCGTTGACCCAACGCATGCAAATGGCCTCACCAGAAAATCCGCGGCAGACACTTTCCAGGTCCGCTCGATAGCGGAAATCCGACTGGTAGAGAAAATTGGCGCGGTTTCCGATGCAACTCTGGATGAGATTAATCAGGGCCTGCTCTTGTCGCTTGGGTTGGATTAGCCCATTCCAAGCTGCCTGTCCCCAGGCCATCTTGCGTGCTGCACCCCTGTGCCAGTTTCACTCGTGTAGCAATGCCTTGCTATTTAGAGACTAGAGATTGGGGGCTGGGGTTTAGAAACTAGAGATTAGGGATCAGAGATTGGAGACGAAAGAGCAGGGTTCATTCCTGCTAGCGAAGATCGTCCAACTTCTCCTGGATGCTATCAACAAGGCGCTGGTGATCGATTTCTTCCGCCAGGGACAATGCTTCTTCGAGGGTTGATCTAGCCTCGGCACGTGCGCGCTGCTGCGCGTGCAATTCGGCCAGGTTGATCAGCAATTGAATGGTATGTTGGTCGTGGCCGATCGAGCGCGCCAGGCGCAAGCCCGCATCGATGAGTATTTTGGCGGTGTAGAAATCCCCCCGCCTGGTGGCCAGGGCACCCAAATTGCCTTGCAACAATGCAACCTGCGCGTTGTTGCCCAATTTCTTTTCGATCGCCAGGGCATCACGGAAGTAATCCCCCGCTTTGCGATCCTTCCCCTGTTCGTTGGCTAAGGTCCCCAGCTTAAGTGAGAGATCCGCGATCCATTTTTCATCAGCCGCCGCACGCGCGATCCCCAGGCTCACCGTGTAATAATCACCTGCCTGCTCATATTTCTTTTTCGCCAGAGCCAGGTCCCCCAGATGTGTCAATATGGAGCGGACCCTGGCGCTGTCTTCTCCCTTGCGCGCCCATTTCAGCGCCCTCGTGAAGTGTTTTTGCGCTCCGCGAAGATCGCGTTGCGCAAGATAGAGCGCACCCATATTGGCATTCAGATCGAATACGTGATGGGCGGCGGCCTTTTTCCTCGCCAGCCGCAGCCCCTGTTGAAAATACGTGTGCGCAGCATCATAATCCCCGCGCCGGAAGGCCACCACGCCAAGGCCGCGCAGCATGGCACATTCGGCGCCAATGTCCTTGTGCTCTTTCGCGATTTCAAGGCCTTGTGCATAACACGCCTCGGCCTGGTCATATTTCTCACGCCGATGAGCCACCCTCCCCAGGTTCGCCAAAGTTCCCAACCAATCCTCCCGCGATCGTGCCGCCATTTCGGCGCGGTTGAGGATTTCACCAGCTCCATCCAACAGACCCAGCAACTCAAGGTGGGCAAACAGGGCATTTGAACCGCGGATCAAGTCGCCTTGCTCACCCAATCCATGGGCGCTATCCAGCGCGGCAATGATATTGCGGACTTCTTTCTCTATGAGATCATGATTGTCCTGGTTAACTTCGACAAAATCGAGGAAATAGTGCAGGAAACGCTCGGCCGCCTGAGCTATGCCTTCGCCTCGGGGAATGTGTTTACGGATCGTTCTTTGCAGCGTGAAACGATCTTGCCCGCCTGATTCCAGCAATCCGCGATCGATCAGGATCTCGAGTGACTGTGCGGAAACGCCTGCGACCGCCGTAGCAGCCTGCGCGCTGAAAGTGTTGGGCTTGGGTGGGAAGAGTGTCAGCGCCGATAACAATTCCCGCATGTGTGGTTCCAGTGTTTCCATCGAAAACTGGAGAACCTTCTCGATCGAAAGGTGCCCGTTGGCATCCAGATCCGGTTTTTGGGGCGGCCCTGGATCCGTAGGAGGCACCCCATGCAAACGATGCAGCGCTTCTTCCGATGGCTGGCCTTGACCCGCTTGGTTCTCATTGCGGAGAAATTTGCCCACGATGACCAATGTAAGGGGGATGCCGTGCACCGATTGCACCAATGGGTACGCCGAAGTATCGTCGATGTTGGGCACAAAATGCTGCAGGAGGGATACTCCCTCGGCCTGGGTCAGGCCGCCGATCTCCACAGCCCGATCCTTTGCCAGTTGCCGGGCGACGCTCGGTGAGCGCGTGGTGTAAAGATGGACACTCTTTGGTCCCCTTATCTTCAGAGCCAGCGCATCCTGGGCATCGCAGACATCATCCATCACCAGGAGAAGGGTCCGGGCAGCCAGCGCGTTGTTTATCACACGCTCGCGCGCTTCGATATCTTCCAAATCAGAGAGTTCATTCAGCGGTAACCCGAGCTGCACGGCCCATTTGGTGGTTTTCATGAGGCCTTTTGCTCTCTTGCCCAGTCCGGTCCATAGCACCCCGTCACGAAAATGGCGTCTGAGTTCCTCGTTATGCGCGAGAGCGGAGGCAATGGCCGATTTCCCTATACCCGGTGGTCCAAGCAGAACAACATCCTGCCCGGCGATGAGCATCTGTCGCAAATCATCGAGCAGTGTTTTTCTTCCCACCAACCCGGTAGGAGGCAACTGTGGGGCATTGATGGTCGGTAGAACCCCGTCGGAAGTTTCCAGTCTCGGAAGGCGCCATGTGCCTGGAAAAGAACCACCGTGTTCCCATTGAGCAAGAATCGAGGAAAGTCGATCCAGCGCGCCGGCTTGTTCAGCGTTGTACGTGCTGCGAGCGATGCCCAATTGCTCGGCAAGATAGTCGGGTGAACGACCATCGATGTAGCGCTTGCTCAAAATAAGATTATGACGCCAGGCTTTGGCGTAGGGTTTTTCGTCGCCTTCCGACGGTCGCAGCTGGCCAATTGCCGCACGCAGAACGTCGCGCAGCGCCAGGCCGTACCCTGTTTTAGACAACTGATAAGCGGCCATCTTTCGACGTGATTCGACAATTTGAAGATCGGCGAGCGCATGCTGGCCGAGCTCCTCCGTACGATCCCACGATTGAAGCGCCTGACGGAGCGATTGGCGATCGAACGCGTTGGATAGTTTAGGCATTTTCGTCGTCATTGCTGCAGTTAACGGCAGTGCTATACCCCTTCTGCCGCTTTCCAGAGGTTGTTGACTGGATTAAACGTTGATTTGGGGAGTTGCGCAAGAGGGGGGGAATGGCGCGAGGGCGCTTTTTTTTCTTATTTATCGGAGAGGTTCTCCCTTTATTTGTGGGTATTTTGATAAAAGATGTGATTTTCGTTTTGCTATTAATGGGACTAATTCTTGACTACTTTATGATCAGTCAAGATCACTTATCCTTTGTACCCCCCTTAAAGTCCCGCACCGGGGGACGCAGCCTTAATTAGTAATGTCGGATCAGGCTCTTGATCTGCACTGGCAAGGGAAAATCACTTTATCCTTTTAAATCCCCCCTATGATCCCCCCGGCCTCGGGGGGATATTAATGGGGACTCGCGGTCCCCCTAAAACCCCCTGCATACCGTGATTCATCAAGTGCTGCCTAAGGCTCTTCCTCATGTTCGATGTCTAGCAACGAATAAACATAGATTTTCACTGATTCCTGTTATCTGTTACCTGATCACGGATCACTGTTTCCTGATGACCTTCTTTTCATCGATACGCCTGGTCTCGGCGAACAACCTCGAGGATTACGACAATAAGAACACCCTCTTCGATTGCATACAAAATCCTCCAATCGCCTACCCGATAGCGATAGAGGTTATCGAATTTATCTCCCCTTAACTTCTTATGACCCGGCAATTTCGGGTTATCTGCCAATTTCTCCATCGCGCTGAGGAGGCGCTTGATGAGATCCTGGTCTCTTTTTAGCTTCCTTAAACTTCGCCTCGCATGAGGCGTGATGCGAACTTCATAAACATTCTCCCCATTCATCACATGCCTGGCTCAATCGTCGTCTATGAGTTCTGATTTGACAAGTTCCAGCGAGACGCTCGAATCAATGTCGGCCAGGTAATCCTCGTAAATATTCTCGGCAATGCGTGCGATCCGCAGTTCCTCAAGCTCATTTTCAAGCGCTGCATAATCTTCGGCGGGAATCATCACGGCAATCGATTCGCCATAACGAGTGATAGCCACATCACTATCGCCTTTCAATAGGATATCCAATACTTCGCGCCAGCGTGCCCGCGCTTCTCGACTCGTGAATTTCTTTAGCTCAGCCATCCCATTCTCCGATGTACATTATGTACGTATTGTACGTTGTGTACCCAATTAGTCAAGGAGACTATCCTCTAAACTTCTCCCAAGAGAGATGGAGTTTGATAATTTCAACTTCGCGATCAGGGAATAGCTGAAGGCTGAGCGCTGAATGCTGATCGCTATCCTTCCTCATATTCCGCGACGATGGATTGCACCTGCTCCAGTTCGTCCACCGTCAACGGGCCGAAGCTCATCGCCCCGGCGTTTTCCACCGCCTGCTGCACACTCTTGAATCCCGGGATCGGAATCATCCGTTCATCGAGGGCCCAGATAGTTGCCAGTGCACCTTGTGCCATGGTGCGGCCACCGGAGGTCAACACTTCGCGCAGCGACTCCACCACCTTCAGCCGCTGGGCAAGGTGTTTAACGCTGATATTGCCGGTGGAACGGACGTCGTCATCTGGAAAGGTAGAATCGGCGGTAAATTTACCGGTAAGATAGCCTCTGTTAAGCGGGTCTTTGTTGATTCCCGCCATATTAAAATCTGCACAAAGCTGGCGCATTTCAGGGTTATCAATAATGGCGTTAAGCTGAAATTGAATGCAGGCACAGTGTTCGCCTGGAGCGAAGGTTTGCGCACGGTCAACCCGATCTGTGCTCCAGCCGTACCAGCGGATTTTGCCTTCCTGCACAAGCTCTTCAAGGATCTCGCGCAACTCGAGTGCACGGTCGACAGGGAAGTCCCCGTCGTGCAACTGGTAGATGTCGATGAAGTCCGTTTGCAGTCGTCTCAAGCTGTTCTCAACGTCCTGGCGCACATTGGGGATCACCTGCTCCTTATCGCCATAGACGGTTTTCGCCTCTTCATTAATAATGCGGCCGAACTTGGTGGCGATGACGGCATCCTCGCGCCTGCCCTTCAAGGCCTCTCCCAGCAATTTTTCGCTGTGGCCGGCGCCGTAGTTGGCCGCCGTGTCAAAGAAGTTAACCCCCGAGTCCAATCCCGCATGAATGGCACGAATGGATTCTTGATCATCGGTCTTCCCCCAACCTGCCGGCCAGGGCTTCTGACCGGGCTGTGCCCAGGTCCATGGGCCACCAATGGCCCAGCAGCCCATGCCTAGCGCGCTGACTTCAATGCCGCTTTTTCCAAGGGTACGTTTCATGAGGTTCTATGCTCCGCGATAGAGGCATTATATTGGAAGAGGGGATGGAATAAGTATGGGCCTTGACTGTTGTTTTTCTGATCTGAGGATCATTATTTGCTTGATTCTGACGACGCTTTATCCGGTGCTAAGCCCTCGTGGATGTGATGGGTTGTCATTCTGAGCCAAAGTGCAGCGGATGCAGATGCCTTTCAGCGAACGAAAGGATCTCGTCGCCCATGGAAAAGACTTTTTTCATTGGAAAACGAGATTCTTCGTCGCTTCGTCTTATGAAGCGCCTTCGCTCCTCAGAATGACATGCTAGTGGCCCCAAATACTGGACACCTATTTAAGGTGAATCTAGACTTCAGATTGGAGGCCCCGATGGTGAAACGCCGCAAATTCACTGCTCAGTTCAAAGCCAGGGTCGTTCTGCAAATGTTTCTCGACGGGAAAAGCCTGGATCGGGCGAGTCGGGACTACGGGATAAAAAATTCGGTCTTGTATCGTTGGGGACAAAACTTTAGCAAACGCTCTCCGAAGGTATTTGAGACCCCCAACGATCGATCCGATCGTGATGAGGGCATCGCTAGGCTTGAAATGTTTGCTCGGTCGCATGGCTATGGATCTCTAGAAAGTTAATAAATGCCCAACGTTATGGGTCCGCCGCCGCCTATAATTGTATTTCGTTTCCCGCCTTGTAATTCGCGGAGTGCTTATCGCATGGTTCCTGCAGAATGCCAGTGAAAAGTCTAAAGAATGTACCCTTCCATCCTGTAGCAATCGCAATATTTCCCTATGTTGGCTCTCCTGGCCAATAATGTTGGCCAGACAAGCATGGATGTTGCCCTCAGGCCCCTGCTTTTAGCTATTGCAATTGCTCTTGCCCTGTTAATTGCAGTAAATCTTTTCCTAAGAAATGCGCCTCAAGCTGCCATAATTGTCTCTTTCTTTCTGATCCTAATTTTTTCATATGGTCACGTTTACCAACTAATTAGGAATGCTACGATCTTTAATTTTATTGTCGGGCGTCATAGATATTTGCTCCCCGCAATGCTCTTGATCCTCGGATTGGGTATATGGCTCATCTATAAGAAGCTAAAGGATGTGGAGAGGCCAACTCAAGTTTTAAACACCATAAGCATCATCCTATTAATTTATCCGATATTTTCCCTAGTTAGTTTTGGCCTTCGAACTCAGTCTGGGCATGTGAAGGCAGCCGATTTCCAATCTGACTCTCAGCACTTAACGCCACCTAATGCTGCGGTTCTCCCTGACATTTACTACATTATCTTAGATACCTACACGCGTGGTGATGCTCTTCAAAGGGACTTTGATTACGATAATTCCCCTTTTTTAGATGAGCTCAAGTCGCTTGGATTCTATGTGGCAGAGTGCAGTCGCAGCAACTATGGCTACACACAAGGATCAATTACTGCTACCTTGAATTTGAAATATTTGTCTCAGCTAAATGACAGACTGGAAAATCTGGGGTTGGAAGCAGGGGATATCTGGGTCTTACTAAAACAGAGTTTGGTGAGGAATAGGTTAGAGGAAATTGGTTACACAACCGTTTCGTTTGAGACCGGTTATGAGTGGAGCAGAATTAGGGATGCCGACATTTATCTCGCGGTTGATAAGGATCCGATTGCCTACCAACGTCTTGATCCGTTCGAATCTATGTTGATTGACAGTACAGTTGCCGTGGCATTTTCTCATTTTCAGATGCAATCTGCCTCACGGCGCGCCATACCTATCGAAGAAGGCGCATTGCCCCCCGACTTCCGACATTATGGTTATGCAGAGCGCCAACTGTTCATCCTGGATCAATTGCCCGATATTCCCAGCATTCCGGAGCCAACATTTACCTTTGTTCATTTTCTCATTCCTCGTGTTCCTTATATCTTCAATGCGGACGGCGAAATATGGAGTGATCCCGGTTTTTATAGCGGAGAATTATCTGCACCGATCAACGAGT
>JADFRQ010000020.1 GCA_022561215.1 Chloroflexota bacterium
ATAACGTGAATCTGACGGTGGAACTGATCATCCCCGTGGCGCTGGAAAAGGGCTCGAAGTTTGCGATCCGAGAAGGTGGTCTCACGGTTGGCGCGGGTGTTATCACTGAAATTATCGAGTAAAGGACTAGCATGGCAAAACAAAAAATTCGTATTCGTCTGAAAGCCTATGACCATAGAGTGTTGGATCAGTCTGCGAAGCGTATTGTCGAAACTGCGGAGCGGACAGGCGCAAAAGTCGTCGGGCCAGTTCCCCTACCGACAAAAATTGAGAGATTTACCGTGCGAAGATCAACCTTCATTGATAAAGATTCGCACGAACATTTTGAGATCAGAACACATAAAAGGTTAATTGATGTTTTGGATCCGGATTCGAAAACCATTGACACGCTTATGCGCTTGAACTTACCGGCAGGCGTCGATATTGAGATAAAGATCTGAGTAAAAAGTAATTTGTAATTTGTAATTAGTAATTAGTGATCAGGAATTAGGAATTAGGTATCGGTAATCAGTAGTCGCAATCATGGATTGTGGAATGCTGATGGCTGACAGCTAGTAAGGCAAACTAAGCGAGGGCTTGATTCTGGAAAAAAACAAACGTTAGTTTGCCCACAACGAGTCAATAGACTGCTTTGCGGTCGGGGATGATGCGGCCCAGCCCAGGCTTGATAGTCCCGTCAAGGTTCGACAAATGGAGATGAGCGATGAAAGGGCTTTTAGGAAAGAAAGTCGGCATGACCCAAATTTTCGATGAATCAGGCGCCGCGTTGCCAATTACGCTCATCGAAGCCGGGCCGTGTTATGTGACCCAGATCCGCCGGCCGGAGAAAGATGGATATGCGGCCGTGCAGTTGGGTTTCGGTGAAATCAAACCACGGCGATTGACTGGCGGTCAATTGGGCCATCTCAAGAGGAATGAACTGCAGCCGATGCGCTATCTTCGTGAATTCCGGACGAAATCCGCAGAAGAATTGGCGGAGGGGGATGTTTTGACCGTTGCATTATTCGAAGTTGGCGATCGAGTAGACATTGTTGGAACCAGCAAGGGAAAAGGCTTCCAGGGTGGTGTGCGGCGTTACGGTTTTAAAGGTGGGCCGCGAACCCATGGTCAGTCAGATCGCTTGAGAGCACCCGGATCGCATGGTGCCACAACAACGCCGGGGAGGGTATTCAAGGGTAGTCGTGGGCCGGGACATATGGGTTCGCACCGCGTGACTTCAGAAAACCTGCGTGTGGATTTGGTTGATACGGAGCGAAATTTGCTTGGTGTACGAGGATCGGTCCCCGGTGCAAAAGGGGCTCTCGTCATCGTCAGGGAAGTTCGTAAACAATAGACAAGTAGGAATGCAATGAAAGTCGATGTCTTAAATCAGCTAGGCAAGAAGGTTAATACTGCGGAGTTACCGGCAGATATCTTCGAGGCCCCGATTAAGAAAGATCTTATCCATCTTGCCTTGGTGCGCCAGATGGCCAATGCCCGTCTCGGGACGCGCAAGACCAAGACGCGCAGCGAAGTTTCAGGAGGGGGTAGAAAGCCCTGGAAGCAGAAGGGCACAGGACGCGCACGCCAGGGCTCCCGACGCGCCCCGCAGTGGGTGGGCGGCGGCAAAGTGCATACTCCGCGGCCGAAAGATTTTAGCAAGAAGATGCCCAAGAAAATGCGCCGCGCGGCCTTGCGATCGGCCCTCTCGGTGAAAGCTGCACAATCCGAGATTATTGTGCTCGACGAGTTGCAAATGAAAGAACCAAAAACCAAAGAAATGGAATCGACGCTTAATTTGTTGGTAGGAGAAGCGAGCGCATTAATACTGTTGCCCGGACCTGACAAAGTGATTCAAAAATCTACAAGCAATTTGCAAAATGCGCTGGTATTGAATGCCAATTATTTAAATGTAAGAGACTTGCTGCGCTTCGAGAAAATTATCCTTCCTTTAAGTGCTATTGATGTTATCCAATCTTACCTAGGGCGCTGAGGGGAGTTAGAAAATGACATCCATTTATGACGTACTGCGCAGGCCAGTCATTACGGAAAAATCCAATTATCAATCTGGAGTGCTTAATCAATATGTGTTCGAAGTAGACCGTAGGGCAACCAAAGCGCAAATAAAAGAGGCTGTGGAAATACTATTCGATGTCACGGTTGAACGGGTAAATGTGATTAATGTCCCCGCGAAACGAACTCGTCGTGCGCGCAGTAGACGATTAAGTGTCCGGCGCCCAGGGTTTAAAAAGGCGATTGTCACGCTACCAGACAATGAAAAAATCGACATTTTTGAAGGGATCAAGTAATGGCGGTTAAGAAGTTCAAGCCGACGTCTCCCGGACGGCGTGGCATGACTGGAGCAACTTTCGAGGAAATTACAAAATCCAAGCCTGAGCGATCATTAATTTCGCCAAAGAAAAAGAGCGGCGGTCGCAATGTGTATGGTCGTGTAACAGTACGCCATCGCGGTGGCGGTCATCGGCGACAATTGAGGAAGGTGGATTTTAAGCGCAAAAAACACGGAATCCCAGCGCGAGTTGCCGCAATTGAATATGACCCCAATCGTTCCGCACGTCTGGCTTTGCTTTTCTACGCCGATGGCGAGAAAACTTATATCCTGGCTCCGCTTGGCCTCCAGGTGGGGGATACGGTAATGTCGGGACCGCAGGCCGAAGTCAGACCGGGAAACTCCTTGCCGCTCAGCGATATTCCATTAGGAACTGTGCTGCACAATATTGAACTTCGCGAAGGCAAAGGTGGGCAAATGGTGCGCTCCGCAGGAACTTCTGCCCAGTTGCTCGGCAAGGAGGGCGCCTATGTGGCCCTGCGACTGCCTTCGGGTGAGGTACGTAGGGTTCGGCAAACCTGCTATGCTACCATTGGTGAAGTAGGAAATCAGGATCACGGAAACATCAAGTTGGGAAAGGCAGGTCGCAAGCGCCACCTGGGCATCCGTCCCACAGTACGGGGCTCCGCAATGAGCCCGCGCGATCATCCCCATGGAGGAGGCGAGGGACGACAACCGATCGGCCTTCCAGGTCCTAAGAGTCCGTGGGGAAAACCTACCCTGGGAAAGAAAACACGTCGCAATAAAAAGACGGAAAAGTACATCGTTCGCCATAGATCGAAAGGGCGACGCAGGTAAACGCAAATAGTGTGAGGGATGATGTCTAGATCGCTGAAAAAGGGGCCATATATTGCCCCAAAACTATTGAAAAAGGTGGAAGATCTGAATCAGCGCGGGGAGAAAAAAGTCATTCGGACCTGGAGCAGGGCGAGTACAATTTTTCCCCAGATGGTTGGTCATACGATTGCCGTGCATGATGGTAGAAGGCATGTCCCAATCTACATCACGGAAACTATGGTGGGGCATAAGCTTGGTGAATTTGCGCCGACGCGCACCTATCGCGGTCACGCGGGACGAAGCAGGACATCGAGGGCGAGTTAGGCATGATGGCTGAAGGAACAGACATTCGCGCTTCCGTTCGTTATGTGTCGATTTCTCCTCAAAAAGTGAGACGCGTCATAGCCCTTGTGCGCGGAAAAGATGCGAATAGCGCATTGGACTTGCTTAAATTCACGCCAAATTTGGCTGCAAAACCTGTATCAAAGGTCATTCATTCTGCGGTGGCTAATGCGGAGGATGCCTTCGGTATCAGTCGCGAAGAATTGTATATCTATAAGATCGTTGCGGATCAGGGGCCGACTCGAAAGTGGCGCCGTTTTGGAGCACGCGGACGATTCAAGCCGATCCTGAGACGCTCTTGCCATATCTCGGTTGTGCTGCGTGAGATTGATCAAGATGCAGAGTAAGTTCATTGAAGAGGAGATTTTATGGGCCGTAAAGTTCATCCTATCGGCTTTCGATTAGGGATCAACAAGACCTGGGAATCGCTGTGGTTTGCAAATCCCGATAAGTACGCGGATCAGCTTCACGAGGACCGAAAAATTCGTGAACTAATCTACGGCATTGCGCCACGCGCTGGAATTTCGAGGATCGAAATTGAGCGATATCCAAACAGCGTGCAGATTAGTGTGCACACCTCCAAGCCAGGGATTGTGATCGGGCGAAAGGGCGCCACAGTAAAGGAAATGCGGCGTCAAATTCAAGAGCTCACAGGGACTAGTGTAAAGCTTGATGTTGAAGAAATAAAAATTCCCGAACTCGATGCACGCCTCGTCGCAGAAAATATTGTCAATCAACTAGAGCGACGAATTAGTCATCGTCGCGCCATGCAGCGCGCGGTCAATCAGACCATGCGCCAGGGCGCAAAGGGAATTAAGGTAATGTGCGCCGGAAGATTGACGGGTACGGAGATGGCACGTCGTGAATGGCTTCGCGAAGGGCGCGTACCGGCACAGACTCTGCGGGCAGATTTAGATTTTGCTCGAGTTGAGGCACTTACTACCTATGGCCGGATCGGCGTAAAAGTTTGGATTTATCGAGGCGATATTCTGCCCGAAGCTGACGAGAAAGCAGAAGCTATAGACGTCTATATTAGTGAGTGAGCGCAATAGAATGACCATTGCCGTTACCTAGATTTGCGGAGTAAATCGATGTCCGTCGAGGCTGAAGGCGTAAGCTCTTCGACGAGGACAGTGAAATGGAATTGCGTCGAGGTGTTTGGATGTTGATGCCCAAGCGAGTGAAGTATCGAAAACAAATGCGCGGCCGCATGCGTGGGCGCGCGACACGCGGAATTACGGTGGCCTTCGGTGATTATGGTCTTCAAGCCTTAGAGCCGGGCTGGATCAGCGCGCGCCAGATTGAAGCGGCCCGGCGTACGTTGGTACGCTACATGCGGCGAAGGGGCAAAGTCTGGATCAGGATTTTCCCAGACAAGCCTGTGACCAAACGGGCAGCCGAGTCACGAATGGGAAAAGGAAAAGGTGCTGTGGATCACTGGGTCGCGGTGGTTAAACCAGGAAGAATCATGTTTGAAATAGCGGGCCTTGATGGGGAGGCTGCTCGCGAGGCTATGAAATTGGCCTCGTACAAACTATCCATTCGTACGAAATTTATTAAGCGCGGGGAAATCGCGGGAGGCGTGTAGTTAATGAAAGCGGAGGAGATTCGATCCAATTCCATCGAGGAGATCGAAAGCCTACTCGATGACGCTCGGGAAGAGTACTTCAAGCTCAGGTTTCAACTCTCGAGCGGCCAGTTGCCTGATACCTCGCGACTAAGAATTGCCCGACGTGAAATTGCGCGCGTTGCCACCGTCCTTCGGGAACGCCAACAAGCGCAACCAATTGAAGGTGGTGAATAATGGGAAATACACGCAGGCGTTTGCGCGGCACGGTAGAAAGCACACAAATGGAGAAGACAGTAAAAGTGCGTGTTGACCGTAGCGTTCGTCATCGGCTTTATGGAAAAGTGATTCGTAGTCACAAAATTTACCTTGTGCATGATGAGATTGGAGTGCAATCTGGCGACAAAGTGATGATCGTGGAAACAAAGCCGATCTCCAAACGCAAGCGTTTTGCAGTGCAAAAAGTTCTGCGCCCAGCAACAGAAGCTGCGCGCGCCGCGGAAAGCGAAGTTCTAGTTGACGATACTTTGGAAGAGGAAGACGAATGATTCAGCAGGAAAGTCGTATAAAAGTTGCCGATAATTCCGGCGGTCGCGAATTGCTTGTAATAAGGGTTTTAGGTGGTTCTCGGCGCCGTTATGGCAGTGTGGGAGATAAGGTAGTTGCGACAGTTAAAAGTGCAACGCCTCACAGCGCTGTAAAGAAAAGTGATGTTGTGCGTGCAGTCATTGTGCGCACGGCAAAAGAATTTCGCCGTGATGATGGCTCCTACATCCGATTCGATGACAATGCGGCAGTAATTCTTGATCAAGATGGTAAAAATCCCCGCGGGACGCGTATCTTTGGCCCTGTAGCTCGTGAACTGCGGGATAAGGGATACACCAAGATTGTCTCCCTTGCACCGGAAGTGTTATAGGAGGCCCAGGCTTGTCGAATATTCGGTCTAAACTTAAGCGAGGCGACACTGTAGAAGTTATCACGGGACGAGAGAAGGGCGCGCGCGGCGAAGTGCTGAGCATTGATCCTAAGAAAAGCCGGCTCATAATCCAGGGTGTGGCGCTGCGCAAGAAACATCAGCGAAAAATTCAATCCGGCGGGCGCACGATGTCTCCGGGAATTATTGAATTCGAGGCGTCGATCCATATTTCTAATGTGTTGATCGTTTGCCCAAATTGCGATGAAGCAAGTCGCATAGGCATCCGCCGTGAAAATGGGGAACGCGTACGTGTTTGTAAGAAATGTCAAGAAGTTATTGAGGATTAGCTCCACGAGGAGTTGCGTGGAATGGCACATTATCTAAAAGAGAAGTATCGCCAAGAGACAACGTCCCAATTAATGGATGACTTTGGCTATAAAAATGTTATGCAGGTGCCCCGGCTGGAAAAAATTATTGTTAATGTGGGCGTAGGCGAAGCTAAGGATAATGCAAAGGCGCTGGATTCCGCTGTTGATGACATCGCCACGATAACGGCGCAGCGCCCGATTATCACCAAGGCGCGCAAAAGTATTGCCAACTTTAAGTTACGAGAAGGTGTATCCATCGGCGCCAAGGTTACCCTGCGGGGTGAAAAAATGTGGGCGTTTTATGATCGCTTGGTAAACATTGCGCTGCCGCGGACCAGGGATTTTCGCGGCGTGTCGCCGAACAGTTTTGACGGAAGGGGAAACTTTTCTTTAGGGCTTACAGAGCAGCTGATCTTTCCGGAGATCGAGTACGACAAGATCGATAAGAGTCGCGGGTTTGAGGTTACGGTAGTCACTTCGGCTCCCGATGATGAGCAAGGAAGACGCTTGCTGCAATTGCTGGGGATGCCCTTTGCGAGAGGTGATCAGAATGTCTAAAAAATGTATGCCCTACAGGGAAACACGACGCAAGTACCCAACGCGAGTACGCAACCGATGTTTAATGTGCGGTAGGCCGCGCGGCTACTATCGGCGATTTAAATTATGTCGCATTTGTCTACGCGAGCAGGCATTGGAGGGTAAGATCCCGGGCCTGGTGAAGGCATCTTGGTAGAGAGATATCTGGAGATAAACCAATGACAATTTCAGATCCCATTGCGGATATGATCACCCGCATACGAAATTCCGTGATGGCAGGGAATCAAACTACCTCGATTCCTGGTTCAAAAATTAAAGGGGCCATTGCTGAAATATTAGCGCAAGAGGGTTTTATCGAGTCTTATGAGCAGGTCGATAATAAAGAAAATTCACGGCACACCTTGCGAATTAAACTCAAGTACGTGGGTGTACGCCGCTCTCGGCGTCCGGTAATCAACGGCCTAACGAGAATAAGCCGACCCGGGCGCCGAGTGTATTCCAGCCGCAGAAAAATCCCCTGGGTACGTTCCGGGATGGGTATTGCGATTCTTTCTACGCCGAAGGGTGTCATGACGGGGGCGCGGGCACGTCAATTAGGGGTAGGTGGGGAAATACTTTGCGAAGTATGGTAGGTTATCGAGAGAAAAATTAACAAGGGGATTGGTGTTCCGCAATCGCCTAGAGGAAGAAATTGTGTCGCGAATTGGAAAAATGCCGATAACCGTTCCCCAAGGGGTAAAGGTTACGATTAAGGGGAATGAGGTCCAGATAGAGGGACCAAAAGGGAAGCTTGTTCAGAAACTGCGTCCCGAGATGTTGATTAAGTTCGAAGAAGGCGTAATCAAAGTGGAGCGGCCATCGGATGAGCCGCAAATGAAAGCTTTTCACGGGTTAACGCGTTCACTTATCAATAACATGGTTGTTGGAGTTAGTGAAGGTTATGAAAAAATCCTTGAAATTGAAGGGGTCGGCTATCGGCCAGCCCTTGATGGTAAAGTCTTGATCCTCAATGTAGGCTTTTCTCATGAAGTTCGTGTAAAACCTGCCGACGGCATTACCTTTGATGTCGACACGAAGACGAGGACCATACGAGTCTTCGGAATTGATAAACAATTGGTGGGACACACTGCTGCCGATATCCGCAAAATTAAACCGCCAGAGCCTTATAAAGGCAAGGGAATTCGTTATCAGGGTGAATACGTCAAGCGCAAGGCTGGAAAAGCGGGCAAGGTGGTGGCATAACATGGCGAAGAAAACGAGAGCAGCAGCCAGAATATTCCGTCATAAGAGGGTGAGAAAAGTGGTTTCAGGAACCAGTGATCGACCGCGTTTGAGTGTCTTTCGAAGCCTGAATCATATTTATGCTCAAATTATCGATGATGGCATAGGCCATACCATTTCCGCGTCTTCGACCCTTGACAGCAATATCAGATCGAAAGCAAAGAATTTAAATAAGATGGAGATGGCGAGTTTGGTAGGAAAACAAATCGGCGAACAGTCCAAAAAATTGGGCATTAAGCGTGTCGTTTTCGACCGTGGTGGGCATAAGTACCACGGTCGAGTGAAAGCCGTTGCTGAAGCTGTGCGCGAAACCGGGTTGGAACTTTAAAATCGCGGGGAGAGCATTTGGTGAGAAGAAATTTTAGAAGTCGCAATGATGATCGTGAAGAGTTAGACGAACGCGTCATAGACATTTCACGCGTCGCGAAAGTGGTTAAGGGTGGTCGCCGTTTTGCTTTCCGAGTAACTGTGGTTGTGGGGGATAATGCCGGGAAGGTCGGCCTAGGAGTCGGAAAGGCAAGAGGTGTTCCGGATGCGATTCGCAAAGCCAACGAAAGAGCGCGCAAAGCGATGAAACCAGTTCCCCTCTCTGGAACCACCATTCCCCATGAAATAACGTCAAAACATGGGGGTGCGATTGTACTCCTAAAACCAGCATCCCGAGGAACGGGCGTTAAGGCCGGCGGGGCCGTGCGTGCTGTATTGGAAGTAGCCGGTGTGCGTGACATTCTCACCAAATCGTTAGGCAGCTCCAATGTTCTCAATGTCGCCAGAGCAGCGATGAAGGGCCTCGCGCAAATGAAGATTGTAGAGGATGAGGCAAGCAACCGGGGAAAGGATCCCGCAGATCTTATGCCTTTCTGGGAGCGCAAGAAGAATGGCTAAGCGATCTGCAAAGGTAAAAACCTTGCACATTAAGCTGGTGCGCAGCCCAATCGGATATTCCCTGCGCCAAAAGCGGACAATTCGGGCGCTTGGCCTGCGAAAAATTAACCACAGCGTAGAACAAGATGATAACGCCGTCATCCGAGGAATGATCGCTAAGGTTAGTCATTTGGTTTCGGTTGAGGAGTAAAATACCGATGAAGCTGCATGATTTAAGGCCAAGAGCCGGATCCAGGAGACCCAAGAAACGCGTTGGGCGGGGAATTTCTGCGGGACAGGGAAAAACGGCCGGGCGCGGGATGAAGGGATATGGAGCGCGTTCGGGCTCTGGCGGCAAGATATACCATCAAGGGGGTAATCTCCCATTTTATCGGCGATTGCCCTTGAAACGCGGGTTTACGAATTTTCGTAAGATCGCGTGGTACGAAGTAAATCTCGATGAATTGGATGGTTTTGCGGCAACTTCTGATGTCACTCCTGCCACACTGATAGAAGCGGGCATATTGCGTGACGCAAAAAAACCAATTGTATTGTTGGGAAGGGGAGATGTGAAGGTTGCCCTGCATGTGCGTTTGCATCGAGCTACGCGCGGCGCGCGCGCGGCAATTAAGCAGGCTGGTGGCAGCATCGAGGTGATTGAAGTTTGATGCTGTATGATTTTTTGGTGAGGTTATTACGATGAGACGATCTGTTTGGCGTTTTCTTTTCATGTCGACGGAAATACGCAATCGGCTGCTGATTTCCCTTGGGTTGTTGATCATTTACCGTCTTGCGGCGCATGTGCCAGTTCCCGGCGTTGATCGGCAAGCCATTTCGAGCATCTTCGACCAAGCGACCGGTGGTTCGACAATCTTTAACCTTTTGGATCTTCTGTCGGGCGGGACGGTTTCCAACTTTTCTGTTTTGGCGATGGGCGTCTACCCCTACATTACTGCCCAAATTATCCTTCAGTTGGTTACACCCATCATCCCATCGTTGCAGCAGCGAATGCAGGACGATCCGCGCGAAGGACGGAAGTGGATGGAAAAATGGACCTACTTCCTGGCTATTCCAATGGCCGCTCTTCAATCGATCGGACAAATCAGGCTTTTTCAACAGTTTGTCACAACGGGCGATATTCTCCAATCCCCATTGGGCTTTAACCTGGCCACGCTTACGATGATAGTCACCATGACGGCGGGAACGATGTTTGCAATCTGGCTGGGCGAGTTGATTTCAGAGCACGGTATTAAAAATCAGGGTCTGTCGTTGATCATTTTTGCGGGCATCGTCTCACGAATTCCGATTAACCTACAGAGCCTTCTGGCGGATGAGGCGACTCGCGTTCAACTGTTAATTTTCATGATCTTCATCATGGTGGCGACAATTTTTGCGATTGTTTATGTTCAGGAAGGTAGGCGGCATGTGCCGGTGATGTATCCCGGGCGGCGTGTTGGCAATCGGATGTCGATGCCCGTTAAGGGAACCCTGCCGTTGATGGTCAATATGGCGGGCATGATCCCCATTATATTCGCCCAGTCCATACTCACTTTTCCCGCGGTTGTCGCCCAGTTTTTTATTAGTTCCACGAATGAAACGATTCGGCAGATCGCGATCTGGCTGCAAACAAACTTCGGCGGCGTTGGCAACATGTATTGGATACTCTATTTTGTGATGGTTGTCGCATTTACGTTCTTCTACACAGATATTTTGTTTGCACAGCAGAATTATGGCGAAAATTTGAAGCGTTCCGGAGCTCAGATTCCTGGGGTCACCAAGGGCGCGCCTACCCAAAGGTATCTTACGCGCGTATTGCGTCGAATCACCCTTACGGGGGCCTTTTTCCTCGGCCTGGTGGCTGTGATGCCATTCGTGGTTGGGTTAATTTATCCTATTGCCGGTCAACAGTCGGGGTTGCTGTTAGTTTCCTCGGCTGGGTTGTTAATTGTAGTGGGTGTAATTCGTGATACCTACCGATCGATTGAGGCGGAGCTTAAATTGCGTGGATATGACTCGGCAGTGCTGGTTCGATAAGCGCCGCGTCTGAAGAAACGGGTGAATTGTACGGAGGTTGGATAAGGAATCATGGCGAGGCAGAACGGGATATTCCTGAAGACCAGCAGGGAACTTGAGATTATGCAAGAGGCAGGGCGCATTAACGCCCGGGCGTTGCTTGCCGCAGCGAAGGTCGTTCGTCCAGGAGCGACAACAGCCGATCTGGACGCAGCCGCTGCGGAAGTTCTGCGTGAATCAGGGGCAAAAGCAGCTTTTCACGGCTATCCGGGAGCTTACCCGTTTCCGGCGGTAACGACCATCTCGGTTAATGAACAATTGGTGCACGGTATCCCGGGAGAACGAATTCTGAAAGATGGGGATATCGTAAGTATTGATTGTGGATCTATCATCGAGGGTTACGTCGCGGATTCAGCACTAACCGTCGGAGTTGGAGACATAACGGAAGAAGCTCAAGCCTTGATATCAACAACAATGGAGGCGCTCTTTGTTGGGATAAGCCAAATGAAAGTTGGCAATAAGGTCGGTGACATATCGGCCGCAATCCAAGAATTTGTAGAAAGTCAGCAGTTCAATGTCGTCCGGGAATATACGGGTCACGGCGTTGGCCGCGAAATGCATGAAAATCCACAGGTCCCGAATTATGGGATTGCCGGACGGGGAGTTGAGCTACGATCAGGGATGACGATTGCTCTTGAGCCAATGGTGCTTGCGGGAGATAAGGAAACGCGCGTAGCTCGAGATCGATGGACTGTTTCTTCTGCAGATGGAGAATTAACGGCTCAATTTGAGCATACTATCGCAATTTCAAACGAGGGACCCCGAATCCTGACGCTCCTGGGCCCCGAACTGGACGGCCAAGATGCGTTCCGATATAATGGCTATTTTGTGGGCCGGGTTGAGCCCGTTGAGAGCCAAAGGAGCATGCGGTTATGAAAGTCGGCTCATCGGTAAAACGAAGATGTCCAAAATGCAAAATTGTCCGTAGACGAGGAAGAGTGTACGTAATCTGCGAAAATCCTCGACACAAGCAGCGACAAGGATAGAACAATGGCGCGCATAGAAGGCATTGACTTACCGAGAAATAAGCGAGTTGAAATCGCGTTAACGTATATTCACGGCATCGGACGCTCCTCTTCTCGACAAGCGTTGAGTTCAACGCGTATAGACCCGGACACGAAAATAAACGACCTGACGGAGGAAGAAGTCACAGCCCTCCGAGATTACATCTCCCAAAACCTGCTCGTCGAAGGTGATTTAAGACGAGAGGTGCAGATGAATATCAAGAGGATGATGGATATTGGCTGCTATCGGGGGCTGCGACATCGAAGAAATCTTCCAGTGCGTGGGCAGCGCACGCGCACGAATGCACGCACCAGGAAGGGGCCAAAGAAAACTGTTGCCGGCAGGGGTAGGCGCAGCGGCATTAAGAAAAAATAGGGAATCTCTAGTGAAAGCCGGTACGCCTGGGATAATTGTGCATGGGTTATCAATAGGGTGGCATAAGTTTGATATGCTGAGAGGATAGAGGAAAGATGGCGAGACGAACACAACGCTCCAGAAGATCGCGATCAAAGAAGACAAAGCGGACAATTTCACATGGGAAAGTCCATATCAAGGCGACATTTAATAATACGATTGTCACAATTACTGATCTTCAGGGAAATGCCGTTGTTTGGTCCAGTGCCGGTTCTTCCGGATTCACTGGATCGAGAAAAAGTACGCCATATGCTGCCAGACTAGCGGCGGAAACCGCAATTTCGAATGGCCGCGAGCTGGGATTACAGGAAGTTGATTTATTTGTGAAGGGTCCTGGACCAGGTCGGGAAGCTGCAATCCGTGCAATTCAAGCTTCCGAGGTTAAAGTTCGATCCATTAGCGATGTAACGCCGGTGCCACACAATGGCGTTCGCCCACCTAAGAAGCGACGTGTATAGAAAGATGGAGGTTTCGATTTCGTATGGGAAATAGACACGGACCGGTGTGCAAAATTTGCCGCCGGGAAGGTGAAAAACTGTTCCTCAAGGGAGAACGGTGCTTCACACAAAAATGTGCTTTTGAGCGCCGAAGTTATCCACCTGGAGACCATGGAAAAGATGCACAATTCCGTCGCAGAAGGCGCTCGGATTATTACAAGCAACTTCGGGAAAAACAAAAAACCCGGCGTATTTATGGTGTATCGGAAAGGCAATTCCGCCGCTACTATAGACGAGCGCTTAAGAGTAGAGAACTGACGGGCGAATTGCTTTTGAAAATTCTCGAGCAAAGACTCGATAACGTCGTCTATCGTCTTGGATATGCTGCTAGTCGTTCCCAAGCGCGCCAATTGGTGACGCATGGGCATTTCAATGTAAACACTCGGCGGACCGATATTCCCTCGATGATTGTACGCCCCGGGGATCGAATTGAAGTACGAGAAGGATCAAAAAAACGACCCTTTTTCAAGGAACTCCCGGATATTGCTGAATCTAGAACCGTTCCTCAGTGGCTCAGTAGAGATGTAAAAAATCTCACTGGAGAGGTGATTCAGCAACCGGAGCGTCGTGATATCGATGCCAATCTGAATGAACAGCTTATTATTGAATTTTATTCGCGCTGATCAGTGTTTCGTTACGACGTAGAAGCAATTCAGTGCTCCGTGGAGGAGTAAATGACCGTCACAACAAATATGGTCATGCCAAAAATCGAGCGTGAAGCCGTCGCTCGAAATTACGGCAAGTTCTACATAAGTCCTCTGGAAAGAGGCTACGGGACAACCATCGGCAGTGCCCTTCGGCGAATTTTGCTGTCGTCTTTGGAAGGCGCGGCGGTAACGTCGATTCGCATTACAGATATTTCGCATGAATTTACCGACATCAAGGGTGTTCGTGAAGACGTTTTGCAGGTGATGCTGCACACGAAACAGCTGCGGTTGGTCCTGCATGAGGGAGATTCAGCCCGTTTGCGTATCGAGGTGCAAGGTGAAGGGGTGATTACGGCGGCGGATGTCATCGTACCGGCAGAAGTTGAAATTGTAAATCCAGAGTTGTATCTTTTTACCGTGGATGATGATAAAGCGCGCTTGGAAATCGAAATGAATGTTCAAAGGGGACGCGGTTATTCCCCATCCGATGAGCGCGGTCGGTTACCGATCGGTGAATTACCCACAGACGCAATTTTTGGACCGGTAAAGCGAGTGAATTTTGATGTTGGTCGTGCCCGAGTGGGTCAGGATACGAGTTACGATCGGATGATGATTGAAATCTGGACCGATGGCACGATCAAACCTTTCGACGCGCTCAGCCGCAGTGCTCAAATTCTGATTGCACACTTGCGCGATATTGCCGGAGTGACGGAAGAAAGCCTGTTGCTCTCCGCTGCAGAAGAAGAACTGCCAAAGATGGCGAGCGAAATGTTCGATACGCCCATCGAGAATCTTGATTTATCTGTGCGCGTATTCAATTCCCTTAAACGCACCGGAATAACAACGGTGGGAGAAGTTCTCGACATGCTTGAAAAGGGCCCTGAGGCAATGCTCTCCATTCGTAATTTTGGTGAAAAAAGCTTAGATGAGCTTAAAGATCAGCTGCAGCAAAAGGGCTATTTGGATGATAAAAACGCGGTAGTTGAATCGGAAGCGGAGCCAGCGAAAAAATGAGACACAGGGTTTCCGGTTACAGGCTCGGACGTTCCTCGAGCCATCGAAAGGCTTTGCGAAGAAATCTTATTACAGAACTTTTTCGGCATGAGAGAATTGAGACTACGCGTGCCAAGGCCAGAGCCATTCGCGGAGCCGCCGAACGGATAATTACCAAGGCAAAGCGTGGGAACGCTGCTGGCGAAGCGCAAGCAGTGCATGCACGAAGGTGGGCTGCAGCGCGCCTAAACGATCCGGAAATGGTAAAAAAATTGTTTGATGACATTGCCCCGCGATACGTCGATCGACCGGGCGGGTATACACGGGTGTTAAAAATTGGCAGGCGATCTGGTGATGCAGCCGAAATGGTGTTGATGGAGCTTATCGAGGAATAAAAGCGACCCAAGGGCAAGCTGCGCGCCAATGCAGATTTACAAATCGATTGTCGCCTATGATGGCACGAAATTCGCGGGCTTTCAACGCCAGGCTCAGGGTCAGAGAACTGTTCAGGCAGAGTTCGAAAGTGCTCTCGGTAAACTGGGATGGGAAGAGTCGAGTCTCAAGGCTGCCGGGCGCACGGACGCCGGGGTTCACGCACGGGGACAAGTGATCTCCTTCGCCCTTAGCTGGCGAGCGACAATGATTGAGCTGACCAATGCACTCAATGCAAATCTGCCGCGCGATATTGGAGTTCAAGAGACGGAGCGCGCGCAAGCTGAATTTCACCCGCGCTTTTCAGCCCTTCGTCGCCGATATCAGTATTCGATTTATTACGCGGCGACACGCGATCCACTGCGAGAGCGCAGCGCCTGGCGAATTTGGCCAGAACTCGATGTGAAACGGATGAATATGGCATCGGAGCTGCTACTGGGGACTCATGATTTTGGTGCCTTTGGCACTGCACCTATTGAAAACGGGAACACGGAGAGAGAAATATTCCGAGCATTTTGGGAGCAGAATAAGCCAATCGTAGTGTTTGATGTTGAAGCAACTGCATTTCTTTACCATATGGTAAGACGTCTCGTTGCCGCTTTGGTAAGTATTGGCAAGAAACAATTGAGTATCGAGGAATTTCGACAATTTCTTGAGATCCCGACAAAGGGATGGGAGCGTTCGATTGCTCCACCCAGCGGATTATCTTTAGAGGAAGTTAAGTACCCCTGAACCATCCCGCGCCGGATTGCGATGGCATCAGAAGAATCACATTTCGCCTACTTTTCGAAGCGAAATCGGGAGAATAAGCGTGCAAAAAACGTATCATCCAAAAGCAGGGGATCTCAGCCATTCTTGGTATCTTGTGGATGCAGAGGGTGAAAATTTGGGTCGGCTATCCAGCCGCATTTCTGGATTGTTATTAGGCAAGGGCAAACCCGAATTTACCCCAGGTGTGGACACGGGCGACTTTGTCGTCGTAATTAATGCGAAAAAAATCCAGGTTACTGGAAAGCGTCTTGATCAGAAGTTCTATTACCGACATTCTGGCTATCCGGGTGGCTTAAAGAAAATCAGCTTGAGGGATCAACTCGCAAAATTTCCCGAGCGTGTTATTCAGAGTGCGGTTAAGGGCATGATCCCGCATAATCGTTACGGTCGAAAGCTGATGAAAAAATTAAAAGTCTACGCCGGCCCGGATCATCCTCATCATGCTCAAAACCCAGAGTTGTTAAAGTCTAGTTCCAAGAGTTGAAGGGAAGTGACGTAAATGTCCGTTCAGTATTACGAAGGCATCGGTCGGCGGAAAACAAGCACAGCACGGGTGAGAATTAGTGCCGGCTCAGGAAATTTTATTGTTAATGGAAAAACCTTAACCGAATATTACACTCGGCGTGGTGATACCGATATCATCCTTGAACCGCTGCGAATCGCCGGATTTGAAGGGAAACTCGATGTTAGCGTCCTTGTGAATGGCGGCGGGGTCACAGGTCAGACGGGCGCGGTGCGCCATGGCTTGGCGCGTGCCTTGTTAATTATGGACCCGGAATTGCGCCCCTCGATGCGCTCCGCAGGTTTTCTCACTCGCGATTCGAGGATGAAGGAACGCAAAAAACCTGGCCTAAAACGCGCCCGCAAAGCGCCGACCTACACCAAACGTTAGGAAAAACAAAACTCGACAGCAAACGATTGATCGGCCGACTAGTTCGGCCGATATCGCTTATAAAGGGAGATGTGCGTGATGAAAGTGATCAAAATCATCGGATTGGGCCCCGGCGATCCAAAACACATTAGCCGTAAAGCATGGGAAATCCTCTCCTCATCTGACGAATTATTGCTGAGAACGAATACGCACCCTGTCGCCCAGGCGCTTCCTTCATCTGTGCGGGTCGAATCCTTTGACAAGTTCTATGCAGCGATCACTGATTTCGACGAAATATATGAGCGCATTGTCGGAAGAGTGATTGAGCTGGCGGATAAAAGGGATGCGGTTGTATATGCTGTGCCTGGAGATCCAAATGTGGGTGAGTCGACAGTCGCTCTGCTGCGCGATGAAGCCCGCCGACGAGGAATTCAGGTGGATATAATCCCTGGGATCAGTTTTATTGAGCCCAGCCTCGATTTGCTGGAGATTGATGCGCTGGATGGCCTCTATATAGCCGATGCATTAAGTTTGGCAGCGGGGCATCATCCTCCGTTTTCTCCTGATATCCCTGTGTTGGTGGCTCAACTCTATTCGCAAAATATCGCCGCGGATGTAAAACTTACCTTGATGAATCAGTACGCCGATGATCATCCGGCTGCACTTCTGCATCATGTCGCTACAGAACAGGCACAGGTGGAAAACCTAGTGCTCTATGAAATTGACCGTAGCGAATTCATCGATGGGATGACCACTCTTTATCTTCCTCCTGTAGAGACCTCTTCAAGCTTTGAAGCATTTCAAGAGACGGTTGCGCACCTGCGTGCGCCAGATGGATGTCCATGGGATCGCGAGCAGACGCATGAATCATTGCGCAAACATATTCTGGAAGAGGCCTATGAAGTTCTGCAGGCAATTGACAATCAGGATCTTGACGCGCTTAAAGAGGAACTGGGAGATCTGCTATTGCAAATCGTCCTTCAAGCGCAGATTGCAGGCGAAACAGGTATCTTTCGAATGTCGGATATCCTTCGTGGCATAAATTCCAAAATTATTCGCAGACACCCACATGTGTTTGAGGGGATGGAGGTAAATGGCATCGATGAAGTCCTTCACAATTGGGAAGCACTAAAGGCCGTCGAACGTGAAGCAAATGGGAGAGGCGAAGGGATCTTGGATGGCATCCCGGGGCATCTTCCAGCACTTGCTCAGGCTAATGAAATTCAGAGTAGAGCAGCGCGCGTTGGTTTTGCTTGGCCTGCTCTGAAGCAGATTCTCAACAAGATTGAAGAGCAATACGCGGAAGTTCAGGAAGCGCGAGAACTAGATGAGCAGAGCAAAGAATTGGGGGATTTATTCTTTGCGTTGGTAAATTATGCGCAGTGGCTGGATATTGATCCTGAAACTGCATTGCGAGCAACAAACAAACGTTTTCAAGTGCGATTTTCAAGAATGGAAAACTCCATCATAGAACAAGGCAAAAATTTATCCGAGATTGCGTCGAATGAGTTGGAACACTTATGGCAGGAGCAAAAGGGCTGATAAGCGATCAGGAGAACTGCACACGAAAAATTTTCGTGGCCGCCTTTGCTGCTCTACTTTATGGCAGCATGTTTGGCTGTCAGGCTGACGTTGGCGTCCAAAACTCGCCCATTCCCTCAAGAACTTCCACTGCAGCTGCGACGATAATCCCAAATTCATCTGCGATCCCATCACCCACAATCACACGTGTTCCCAGCGCCACACCAACCCCGGGTCCCGTATTTCTGCTCGAAGGGCCTCCATCGTCGATTTCCTACACAATTCCCCTAAACATCCAGTACCTCACAAAAAATGACGCCACCTTATTCTTCGAGCTCGAATTGCCGGCGGATGGTTTCTTATTTTATTGGCCGAGTGGGGCATCACCCTCTGGCGGAAAATGGATTGAAATTAATGATAAATCGACACGCCATCTGATTGCATTACATGGCCTGATTCAGGATGAAGATTACTTCGCTGCGGTCGGACTACTCGGCCCAGGTGGAAGCTATTATGTACCTGTTTTTGGCAAAGACTCCTGGGATCCGATTAAAGTACGCCCCTTCGACATGCAAGCAGATGTGGTGCGCATTGGCGTTATCGGCGACTCTGGTTTTGGAGATCGAGTCACAAAAAATCTAGTCACGCAGATAATGGAATACGATATCGATTTGCTCATCCATACCGGTGATCTTGTTTACCATGCAGAAGATGAAGCAACTCCGGGAGAAGCCTACGCGGCAAAATATTATCGAGCATTCGCACAAGTACTCCACGAAATGCCCGTCTATCCAGTACTCGGGAACCATGAGTATGACAAAGCAGTCATGTGGATGGATCTCCCCTACTATGCCCGGGCATTTCCGCCCCTTCCAATAGACCCCAAGAGCCAAATTGATTCCGAAATATTTCGACAATATTATGCGCTGGAAATAGGCTCTCTCCAATTTCTCTTCCTCGACTCCCAGGCCTTTTGGACTGGAGCCGGCTCCGACGACCAAACCAACTGGCTGGAACGTCGGCTGAAAAATAATCCCTTCAGCGCAACGATTGTAGTGTTTCATGTTGCCCCCTATACCAGCGGGCTTCACCGCGAGGATGGGAAAATATTGCGCCAGAAGTGGCTTCCCTTGTTTGAGCAATCCAATGTCATTTTGGTGATCACAGGCCATGATCACAACTATGAGCGTTTGCAGGACAACGGAATTACGTACCTTGTTTCGGGTGGAGGATCAGCTGTGCTTTACGGTCTTAATGAGCGATTAAGGCAGAGCGAATTCTTTGCTTCCCGAAGCAATTTTCTTGTTCTTACATTGCAAAACGATGGATTAAGTGTAGCTGCCATTGATGCCGAAGGGATGATATTGGATACATTACACTTGCAATTCCCATCTTCAATCGAGGTTCAATAAACACTTGCATGTTATATCGCCGGACCGCTGGTTAGGAAAAGGGCAAGGATGGATCAGTGCTCGCAAATGGTGTGGTGTGAGTTTGTGGGGTTAATGGCTAGCAGCGTGCAAGGGCGCGTGACGCGACAATGTTTTAACTTATTGTAGATACTCGCCGCCGGCTTTGGGGCTCTTCACAGATTGCGCAGTAAACCGAAGGTTAAAATAATAAAAGGATGAGCTTAATTGGATGATGGGGACTAAAATATCAGGTGCTAGGCTCAACCGACCGTGATCATTTCGGCCAAGGTGGAAGCCAATCATCAACTATGGGCCTAATGCAAAGCTTAGGTCAGCACACGCATTACACTACGAAAACGAGCGGAGAAATAAAGATATGGCAGAAAATGTTGGCACCCCGGGCGAGTACGGTCTTGATCAGCATGGGCTTAGTGATCTAAAAACCATTCATTGGACGTTACCGATTTCCAGATTAATGGAATATATTGTTCGGCGTGGTGAGGGACAAATTGTCCATAACGGCGCGGTCGCCATCCTTACGGGAAAACACACCGGGCGGTCGCCGAATGATAAATTTATCGTCCGCGGCGGTGAATCGGAGACCAGAATTGCGTGGGGAGACGTAAATGTCCCTATGACGGAGGAATGTTTTGAGAAACTGCATAAGAAAGTCCTGGACTATTTTAAGCAGCGCGACGTATTTGTCCAAGATGTAGCTGCGGGGGCCAACCCGAAGTACAAATTGCCGATCCGCGTGATCACGGAAAACGCCTGGCAAAGCCTCTTTGCCCGTCACATGTTCCTTGCGTTGCCTGATGAGGAACTTGTCGGGCATATTCCCGAGTACACAGTTCTTCACGCGCCAAATTTTCAAGCCGATCCCGAAAAGGATTGCACAAATTCCGAGGCATTTATCATCGTTAATTTTTCGCTTAAACTTGTCTTGATCGGCGGTACGAAATATGCGGGTGAAATCAAGAAATCTATTTTCACAATATTGAACTATCTTCTTCCTCAAAAAGACGTGCTCTCTATGCATTGCTCGGCAAATCAAGGCAAAGATGGAGATGTGGCTCTCTTTTTTGGGCTTTCAGGAACCGGAAAGACGACGCTTTCTTCGGATGTCGAACGAGACTTAATTGGTGATGACGAACATGGTTGGGGGGAGGATGGCGTTTTTAACTTTGAGGGTGGGAGCTACGCAAAAACGATCCGTCTCAGTCCAAAACTCGAGCCAATTATTTGGAAAGCGGCAGGCACTTTTGGAACGGTTCTGGAAAATGTTGTCGTCGACCCCTTATCCCGAAAAATTGACTTTGACGACGGCAGTTATACCGAAAACACTCGGGCAGCTTATTCCCTGTCCGCAGTGAAAAACAGGATAGAAAAGGAAGTTGCTGATCATCCGCCCAACGTGTTTTTCCTTACGGCTGATGCATTCGGAGTGCTCCCACCGATCTCATATCTGTCCTCCGATCAAGCACAATATTATTTTCTCTCCGGTTACACTTCAAAATTGGCCGGAACAGAAAAGGGATTAGGCACCGAACCGCAGGCAACCTTCTCGGCATGTTTTGGCGAGCCATTTCTTCCATTGCATCCGCGCGAATATGCAGAATTACTAGGCAAGCAAATCGAGCGGCACAAAACTCGAGTTTGGTTGGTCAATACCGGGTGGACGGGGGGTCCATTTGGCATTGGTGAACGGATGAAACTTGAATACACGCGTGCCATGGTCCACGCCGCGATTCAGGGCGATCTAAATAATTTGCTGACACGTAAGGAACCACATTTCGGCTTGCAAATTCCAGAGTCGTGTCCAGGAGTGCCTGCACAAGTTCTCGACCCGCGATCAACGTGGGAAGAACCCGAGGCCTATGACCGCCAGGCAGCTGTTCTCGTAAAGCGGTTTATAAATAATTTTCAAAAGTTTGAGGAAATGGTATCCGCCGAGGTGATAAGCGCGGGACCAACCTTGGGAGACTAAGGTAATGCGGACGAACTTATGCGATATCTTGACTTTCAATTAACTTTCTCAGCGCTTGCTGGATAAGGTTAGAGACTTCAGTTACAGACCCCTCGCCATCAATTTTGATCAGCATATCCCGGGCGGTATAGTGGGCAATTAATGGAGCCGTTTGATTCTGGTACACGCGTAATCGCGCCTTTACGGTTTCAGGCTTATCATCATCCCTTTGATAAAGATATTCCCCCTGACAACGCTCGTAAGGGCAAGATTCGAAGGGATTATGTTCATTGTGGAACGGGAGCTGACAGTCCTTGCATACCAATCTACCAGAAAGACGCTTAATGATTTCATCTTCACGCACAGTTAGGTAGATGACGGCATCAATCATCGTTCCCCGGGATTGGAGTATTTCATCCAATGCCCGCGCCTGATTAATCGTCCGCGGAAAGCCATCAAATACCACGCCTCTTTCCGTATCTACTTGCATGAGCCTCTCTCGTACCATGTCGATGGTCGTTGAGTCGGGCACCAATTGCCCTTTTTCAATAAAGGTCTTGGCTAGTTTCCCAAGCTCAGTCTTTCGTTTAATATTCTCGCGGAAAAGCTCGCCCGTAGATAAATGGACCATTCCAAATTGCATTTGAAGTAACTCTGCCTGTGTGCCTTTTCCTGATCCTGGACCGGCCAGGAGGATTAAATTCATCATCGATCCCCAATACAGTGTGAAACAACTATTATATTGGACGGGACCGATTTATGGGTCAAAAGATTAACGATAGCATTGCAGAGGGCAACCTGATCCCACCTTGGCTTTTTCATTCAGACATGGATAGGTTACACCAAGCTAAGGCACAGGCCAAGAAAATTCCAGAGAAGTATTGGTTCAAAGATATTTGGGTTCGGCGCGCATTATGCGCCAATCGTTCCCCAAATTACTCATCGACTTATTCAAACGAGGTAAATGCCGGATTTTCTATCCCTGGAATACGATCCTTTCGTCCGATGTCGAAATAAATTTCGAAGGTGCATTGTTGTAGTTGCATTGATATTATAGGGGCAAAAGGGATCGATATCGAGGGGCCTTTCATTTTCAAGATCCAATTCACACTTCTCTCATGCAACCTCTGATTCTCCATTACCATCAAAAAGAATAGCGGAAGACGCTGCTGCAAGGGGACCTCGTGTCGCAGCTTGGACAGCTTCGCTTGAAATTGCGTCGACTCTGATGACTTTCCTCGTGCAGTAGGACACCAGTACCGCAAGCAGCAAAGAAGATCGCGGCCGGACGCCTAAGCACAAGCGTTATGATGTGGGCTGGGCGCATATTTGTATTTTCTCTCACCGGACGGAGATTGAGTGGATGGATGCCCCTCTCGTTCATGTCTTCTTTTGCGAGCGGAGACGCACAGAGAGTAGGTACCCATTTTGGGATCTATCAAGCGACCCCCAGACCTGAGGGGGACAGGCCTGGGGGCGGTCGCGACATTGACAGAACGCCAAGTAACGACAGATACAATTATAGGGGTTGACTGCACCTCAGCAATAGCCAGAATCTCCCACTAGAATACTACCCGTTCGATTTTCTCAATCCCACGAATAAAACCCGGGAAATCACAGAACGTGCGTTCTACGTGGAACAGGAAGTTTTTTACTTGGTTTTGCTGGGTAGTGTGGATTTGCCCCCATCCAGTGATAGGGATATGATAGGGTTTGAAGGAATGAATGAGCTGTGAGGGGTTTTTTAGATGGTCGAAGAGGCACTCATTCTCGTAGTAGATGACGATGATATTGTCGCCCGAACAATAGAAAGAAGTTTGCGTGCGGGTGGCTATCGAGTAGCTGTGGTCCATAGCGGCGTTGAAGCGCTCAAATCCGTGCGCAGAAACCCGCCTGATCTTATGGTGCTCGATGTCATCATGCCAGGAATGGATGGGGTTGAAGTTTGCAAGCAGGTGCGAGCCGATCCATTAATGAGTGATCTACCTGTCCTCTTTCTAACGGCGAAGAGCAAAGAAGAGGATCGCATCGAGGGATTGCGAGCTGGGGCAGATGATTATCTCGTGAAACCTTTTAACCTTGATGAACTTTATCTACGCGTTCGAGCAGTGCTGCGGAGGACGAGAGTCGTTGCTGATAAACCTGTGGATCAAAAATTGACGGTCGGAAATTATTCTCTCGATACACGTTCCTATGAAGTAGAGGGACCCAATGGTCCCAAGGTACTTACCCCGGTACAGTTTGATTTGCTCTATCATCTTATGTTACATCCCGATCAGGTTTTTTCACCTGAGCGATTGCTGCAAGAAGTGTGGGATTATCCGCATGATACTGGAAGCCCAGATTTGGTGCGCGTGCATATTAAGAATTTGCGAGCTAAAACCGAGGTAGATCCATCACAACCGATATTCATTCGCACGATAAAGGGTCATGGATATACAGTCACCGCATAGGTGTTCCCCCCAGGTGTTGGTGTGACTAAGTTTGAGTATAAGCGTAGCGTAGAACGAAACCCGCGCATCGACATTCAACAAGCAATATCGCAGGCTATGGGAAATGTTCTCGGATTGGATCAGATTGCGCCCGCGGTTTTGGATCGTGTATCTCACCTTTTTCGCGGGGCAGATTTGGCGCTTTCCCTGATCGCTCGACATGAAGAGAAGCCATTCCCTGTCTGGGCCATGGGAGAAGAGCAGGAAAAATCAAACTTTTTCCTGCAAAAGGGGGTACTTTGGGACACCGCGCAAATGGTCCATCAGCAGGGATTTAAGACGATCCCCGACAAATTTCATGTCTGCGCGATAGAGGATAGCAAGGGTCTCACCGGGCTGCTGGTTTTGCATCGCGGGAATGAGGTGATGGTGCGGTCTGCGGATACGCTTGCAGCAGAATTGTCCAAGGCGGCTGAACAAATCGAGAACATTACGGATGTGCAGCGACTCACGCGTGAGATGGAGATTCTCAATCGCACGGCAAAATCGCTCACTACTTCCTTTGATCTTGATAGCATCCTGGTAGCCACAATGCAAGGAATTTGGGAACTCTTTCCGGGTTTTAGCGCGTTACTTACTCTGATTGACTTCGATACGGAACGAAACTATATCAAGATCCCTCTTGATGGCGAACCGGATCAAGTTTGGCACTATGACTCCAACGGGAAGGTTGGCATTGTCCACGAATGTATAAACAATCAGGCCACATTGCTCTTGCAAGATGCTTCAACTGATATTCGATACAATGCTGCTGTGGATGGTGTTCTTGACGCCGAAGTTGCCACGTATGCCTGCGTTCCCCTTTTGGCGCATGAGCGAGCTTTGGGCGCGATATCCGTATATGACAAAAGAACGAGCGCTTTTGGTAAGAGTGAGCTCGATTTACTGATAGCCTTCGCCGCTTCGGTTGCAGTCGCAATTTCAAACGCGCGCTTGTTTCATGATGTGACAACAGCAAACAAAAACCTTGAATCAAGCCGCTTGGAGATTGAGCAGAGCCGGAATACGCTTTTAGCTCTTTTTGACAACCTCGATGATGAACTCTATATCATCGACGATGAATACCATCTTATCGCCGTCAATCGAGCGCGTGCCCAGCGTGTCGGAAGAGCGCCCCAAGAAATGGTGGGTAAAATTTGCTTCGAAGTTCTGGAAAATCAGTCTGCTCCTTGTAACGGTTGTCTGGCGCATACCACTTTTGCGGAAAATAAAAAAACTATCCGCACGGAACATAGCCTAGATACATTGCGGCAAACGGTCATCCGCGAGATTTATACGTATCCCATCCTCGACGCAAATAATGATGTCAAGCGCACTATCTTGCAGTTGCGCGATGTCTCGGAGCGGATCCGGCTAGAGTCTTCACTTATCCAGGCCGAAAAGCTAGCCACATTGGGTGAATTGGCTGCTGGCGTTGCCCATGAATTGAATAATCCGATTACTGCGGTGATCCTAAATACTCAACTACTTCAGCGTGAAATTGAAAATAATTCGGTCGATTTAGAATCGATCGAACTCATTAAGCGCGCAGGGAAACGTGCCCAAAATGTGGTGCGCGAGCTGTTGGATTTTGCGCGCCAGGACCCCCGCCAATTCCAATCGATTGATATCAACACAACGATTGAGCAGGCGCTTTCTCTCATTGACCGGCAGTGGGTAAATACGCAGGTAAATTTGGAAATAGAACTGGGAGATGATCTCCCGACCGTACTAGGCAACGGGGATCATTTGCAGAGTGTTTGGATTAATCTGCTTGTTAATGCACATGATGCTTTGGAAGATCACTCTGGCGACATCCGTGTTATAAGCAAGCGAACAAATGATTCCGTCGTCGTGCTGGTTGAGGATAGCGGCATGGGGATCAGGCCAGAAGATATCGAGAAAATTTTCGATCCCTTTTTTACGACAAAGGCTCCCGGAAAAGGAACCGGATTGGGATTGGCAACCTGCTTTCGCATCATCCAGCAGCATAAGGGCAGAATCGATGTTGAGAGCACGCTTGGGAAGGGATCAAGATTTTCCGTAATTCTCCCCATTCAAACGGCCTCGAACTCATAAAATTAGTACGTACTCTCCGCCAAACGACCTTCTTCCCACAAGCCTAATCTCTACTTGCCTTGGCCGATTCTGATGGATTTTTCGGCATTAGTGAGATCATCTGGCTTGGTTCGATTATTGACGTTCATTTTTTTAAGGATTGATGGGAAGTAGCCAAACTACACCGCAGCACAATCCGGGGCCGGCTGCTGTGCGGCTGAATAGCAACGGAATGCGGGCGCAATCGCCTGGCATTGGGTTTTCATCGGACGGTACCTAGCAAGACGATGATCGACTTGTTGCGGTGTGGTTTCTTTACAGTGGTTTTACGTGGCCAGCCATCAGCGTGTACTAGGATCACAGCGATGAAAAGGACGAAAATTAAAAAGGATCAATCACAATCGAATAGGAAGAAAATACTCGTGGTTGATGATGCCGAACATTTCCGCATGAAAATATCACGGACCCTGGATGACGCTGGGTATAAAGTGTTCCAGGCTAGAAGCGGTATCGAAGCGGTACACGCCGCCAATGCCAACCGGCCCGACATGGTGATCATGGATGTCGCCATCAATGGTCTTGACGCCCTGCGTGAAATCAAAGCGTTGGATCCTGATGCCCGAATAATTATGATCTCGCGACTTGGACAAGAGCACTCGATCCTCGATGCCTTCGAATCCGGAGCGGAAGATTTTCTGCTAAAGGCCCTCGATGTCGAGAGTATGCTTTCGGAACTCTCAAGGACTTTGACCTAATTCATCGATGTTCGAGACCCGCGACTAATCCAGAATATTAGTCAACCTTTCGTGAACAAGATCTTCCTCGAGCCAGTGTAATGATTCCACTCAGTTGTGAGTTGAGTTCACTGACGCAGGCGTAACCATGAGGGGATCTCCATACGATGGTGCTCCAACGGGTGAGAATATAGTGAAACGTGTGCTGGCAGGGGGCTGTCCCAAAAGGGTATAACAGATCTGGCATCGATTGATTCCTAAAGTTGCTCGGTAATTATCTCAGGTGTACGGGCAACCGGCCGGTTGCCCGTACACCTGGCCAGTCGCCCCCACGGCCGATTCTCGTTGAGGGAACATCACCAGAAAGAGCTTTTGGGACAGCCCCCAACACAAAAAACGCTAATTAAATGGGACATAATTCGCAATCTTGCACACATCAATCGATCTCAACTTATCACTGCCGGCCCGGGTTGCCGAGTTGAAACAGCCTAACCTGCGAAATTGCGTTTCCCTACCAGAGGTTGGCAATCCAACGGATTGCTTAAACCCCGGAATTGTTTATTAAACAGAACCGCAAGACCCCCGCCCTCGGGTGAGTGGACCGCGTCCTGCACCATATCCAGGATCTCTACCGCGCACTGCTCTAATCAGCAGGTCGTATGATTCTCGAAAAACGGTTTATGTCACGATCATCAATGCGGTGAAAAATTTCATATTGGGGTGGTGAGATGGAAATATTGGCTTCCGTGAGTGCATTGTAGATGGCTGAATTAACGCGATCGAACATCCTGCGGGTATCAAAAAATGAATCGAGCCACCAACGAACCCGAAAGACCATCGCTGAATCGCCAAAGCGCAAAAACAAGGCTTCCACCTTCTTATCGCGCAGTACCCCCTCAACCTCTCGCACGGCGTCAATAATCGTACTACGTGCAAGATCGATATCGGTACCGTAATCTATCCCCAGCTCAATTTGTATGCGGTATTGCGTGTCGGGTCGACTGTAATTAATGATCATACTCTTGCCTATTACGGCATTGGGGATGATCACCGATCGATTATCGCGTGTGCGGATTCTGGTACTGCGCAAGCCTATATCGATTACGTCTCCCCAAGCATCCAACTCCTGTATTTGAATACGATCGCCAATCAGATAAGGGCGATCAAACATGATCAGAAAGCCGCTGAACATGTCCTCCAGGGCGGATTGCGCAGCAAAGGCAATTGCCAACGAACTTACACCTAGTGTGGCAAGCAAGGCGCTCACATCGGTAAATCGTCCTAGCAGGCTCACCGAAGCGATGGAAATCACAATGATCAGTGCGATGCGCCGCAAAAATGGCAGCATTTGGGCCACCAGGTTCATTTCCGTTTTTTCAGTGAGCGATTCGCCATACCAATCAAAAAGCCCGGAGACAAGGCGAACGATAAAAAAGGATCCAATCAAGAAGTACAGAACAAATAGAACGCTGTCAACGCTGGCAACCCACGCAGAGGGTATAAAATCAAGCCTGCTTATCCCAAAATCAAATGCGGCGACAATTACCAGCCAATGCAGCGGCCCCAGGATAGTTCTCAAAACCATGTCATCGAGCGTGGATTCAGTCATACCCACGATCCTGCGTAAGCCGCGACCCACGATAAGACTTACCAATCTGCGTCCGAGAACCACTGCTATGGCAAAGATGAGCAGCGACACCCACAGGTTGTTCCATTGCTCTGGCGTTATTTCGGTGAGATTCACATGACACCTCCTGGAATTTGGTTGAACGATTATATGTTTCCGTGCTGAATGGATGGAATTATAGTGAACTATAAGCCTGAATAGCAAAAACCTTTTTCAGACTTTTTCTAACCGGTTGTTTTGCGTGTGGCGCAGCATAGGCTGGGTAACGGGGAAGGCCCCACAGCCGCAGCAAGCTGCTGGCATCATCCCAAAAAAAAGGCAAGATGGGGAGGAGGCCGCCCCCAAACCCCCGCATGCCACTCACTCCTGCAACAAGCCAGGAGCATCCAGGCTACTATCCTATAAATTCGAGTTGACCAGTAATTTTCTGTATGCTAGACTTAGACTACCGACCGGTCGGTAGGTAAACGTTATGGATAGAACGGACGTATTGGAGGCTGCCGCGCAGTTATTCCGCCAGAAGGGTTATGCAGCCACATCGATGCAGGATATCGCCGCGGCTGTTGATCTCCAAAAGGCAAGCTTATACCATCACGTTGAAAGCAAACAAGATATTCTTTTCTCTCTGCTCGAACAAGCACTCGATATGCTGATTTCAGACATGCGCCCCGTCGTTGATTCCGATCTTTCGCCGAAGGAAAAACTGCAGCTCGCAATGCAGGTTTATGTGGGTAGGCTTACGATCGACGCCAATCTTGCCGCCGTGCTCCTTTTTGAGCATCGCAACCTAGATCAAAAATTGCGCGAACGCCACAATATTCGCCGTGATCGTTATGAGGCGTTGTGGCAAATGATTATTGCCGAGGGAGTTAAGGCTGGCGTCTTCCGGCCTGTTGATGTTCGCATTGCTACCTTTGCGATTCTTGGCGTGCAAAATTGGATGATTACGTGGTACCGTGAGTCCGGGAGATTAAGTGCACTCGAGTTGGCGGATAACTTTTCGGAACTCTTTTTGTCGGGTTTGATGGTCCAAAAGAAAGCTTAACCATGTTGCAAACATCTGTCACTGTTCATCATTCATTCAACGCCGCGCGTGTTTACCGCATCCCCCTCGAACTTTTTCCTGGTCTGTCGGGCTATGCGCATCTTGTTTTCGCCGATGACTACGCCGTGTTAATCGATGTTGGATCAGGGGTCGGCTACAGCAATGAACATTTGGAAGCCGGGCTCAAGCAAATCAGGGAGAATTTTGGGGAAAATGCAGACTGGGAATCCCTTACCCACGTGCTCATCACGCATGCGCATATTGACCACTTTGGCGGATTGCGTTATGTGCGCAAGCGGACGACCGCGCTGCTTGGCGTGCATAAACTCGACTTGCGCGTGCTCACAGGTTATGAAGAACGATTAAGAATCGTGGCCCATCGTCTAACGGAATATTTAATTGAAGCGGGCGTTTCAAGCGATGAACGCCAGGATATCATGGACCTTTACCTGCTAAACAAACATTTGTTCGAATCGGTCGAGGTTGACTTTACCTATGATGAAGCCGATATGCAAGTGGGTCCATTACGCTTGACGCATGTCCCCGGCCATTGTCCGGGGCAGGTAGTCCTGCAAATTGACGATCTATTGTTTAGTGCGGATCACATTCTCAAAGATACCACCCCTCATCAGGCCCCCGAACAACTTAGCATGAATACCGGCTTGGGGCATTATCTCGAATCTCTGGAAAAAATTCGACCGCTTGCTCGATCAGTTCGCATTTCCTTTGGCGGGCACGAAGATCCGATTATTGATTTAGAGAAGCGTATTGACGAAATTGTGGGTATGCACAGCGACAGGTTGGCCGCAGTCCTGAAGCTGCTCGAAAGGCCACTGACCATTGCCGATATTTCGAATAACTTATTCCCCAAGGCCGAGGGCTATCATGTCCTTCTGGCGCTGGAAGAAGCGGGTGCCCATATCGAATACTTGGCACAACGCGGCTACTTGTCCATCCTTAATCTTGATGACATGCAGCCGAACCGCGCGGTGCCGATCATTTATCGGCGGCGCTCTGCTCAATTTGTACGCATAATCGGAGCAAAAGAATATCTAATAAATTGATCATGCCCTTGCGAATAAGGAGATAGGCTCGCGTTACCTGCGCGAATTGCTCGAGGAGGCAAAGCTGTATTCTTTTAATCCCACCGAGGAACAAATGATGCTTATTGATTCCGTGAGGCGATTTGCGGAGAATGAGCTTCGTCCCATGGCGCATGATGCCGATGAAAATCGGGAACTGCCCGCGCAACTCGTGGAAAAGGGGTGGCAGCTTGGAATTGTGCAGGCGAGCATCCCTGAGCAATATGGCGGATTCGGTGAACGATCGGCAGTGACAGGTGTGCTGGCGGCGGAAGAGCTCGCCTGGGGCGATTTGGCCGCTGCAATAGCAATCATGACGCCAGGGTTGTACGTCCTGCCAATCCTGCTCGGGGGAACGGAAAAACAAAAGGAATCTTTGATCTCCACGGCAATCGGCAGCAATTGGAAACCTTTTGTAAGCGCCATCATTGAACCGCAGTTCGATTTTTCGCCGCTAAAGATGCAAACTACCGCGATTCGAACCGATCAAGGCTACACATTGCAAGGCAAGAAAGTGATGGTTCCTTTTGCAGAGAAGGCCGAATCTTTCCTCGTTTTTGCCAACCTCGATGAGACTCTGCAGGCCTTTGTTATCTCGCCGGAAAATAAAGGATTGAAGATTGGGGAACGGGAGGCTTTGCTCGGAATCCAGGCCCTGCCGACTTTTGAGTTATCGCTGAACGCAGTTTCCGTTCCCTTCGAAGCCCGCATAGGTGGCGAAGACGGATTTGATGCCCAAAACATAATTAGCGCTTCCAATGTCGCCATTGCAGCTCTTGGGGTTGGATTGAGCCGCGCCGCTTACGAGTTTGCACTCGATTATGCCAAGGAGCGCGAAGCATTTGGTGGACCCATCGCCCAGAAGCAATCGATCGCATTCATGTTGGCGGAAATGGCGACGGAAATCGAGGCCATCCGCTTGATGGTTTGGGAGGCGGCCTGGATGTTGGATAACAGCAAGGATGCATTTCAGGCGGCTTACCTGGCCCTAACAGGCGCTTCTGACATGGCGATGATGGTTACCGATCGCGCGGTTCAGATTCTAGGGGGACATGGATATATTCGCGATTATCCCGTGGAACGATGGATGCGTAATGGACGCGGGATCCCTAATTTCCTGGGAATGGCGATCGTCTGAACAGAAAAATTGGAGCCTATAGGTATGATTAATTTCGAGACGCCAAATTCGATAAAGGATATGGTCACCATGGTGCAGAGCGTCGCGGAGAATATGATGCGTCCTGTATCCCGGTATTATGACGATCAGGAACATGAAGTCCCCTGGGACTACATCAATTTTATGCATAATGCGCTGAAGCAAATGGAGGGCGTTGGTGGCCCCAACGATTCGAGCGGTGAAGCGCCAAAAATACAATACCAACGGCTGGCGGTTATGATCGAAATTTTATCCTGGGGTGATACCGGCCTTTACTTGAGTACGCCAGTTGGCCTATTGGGAGCCGCCGCCGTGCGCGCCACAGGAACCGACGAACAAAAGAAGCGGTTTCTGTCCCGAATACTGGCTGATAAACCCGTTATCGACGCCATGGCAATGACCGAAGCGCACGCAGGATCTGAAATGCCGGCGCAAACCAGGACGACGGCCGTGTTGGATGGGGATGAGTGGGTTCTAAATGGTGAAAAAATCTTTGTCACCGGCGGGCATAAGGCGTTGGTCGATACCGACGGATTCGTTGTCGTTTGGGCGACCATTGATCCCTCCGCGGGCCGCGCTGGCGTGCGGCCGTTTGTCGTAGAAGCGGGGACACCGGGCTGCAAGGTAACCAAATTAGAGAAGAAACTTGGGATCCGAGCCAGCGATACGGCGTCAATTGTTTTTCAAGATTGCAGAATCCCGTTTGATAATATATTGGGAAATCCAGAGATAAAGCAAAAAACAACGAAAGGATTCAAGGGGGCAATGGCGACGTTTGATGCCAGCAGACCTTTTGTCGCCGCATCGGCTCTCGGAATCGCACGTGCCGCATTGGAATTTCTCAAGGATAAACTTGCGGAAGAAAATATAGAAATCCGTTATGGATTGTCACGCGCATTGCTCACAAACATGGAGAGCGAAATTATCGATATGGAAGTGATGCTGCGCTCGGCATGGTTGTTGACTCTGAAATCAGTCTGGATGATGGACGAGGGGATCGCCAACACAACGGAAGCATCCATGGCCAAAATTCGTGCGGGCGATGTGGTAGTGAAGATCACGCAGAAAACACTCGAACTACTTGGGCCGCTGGGTTACTCCAAAGAACATTTGCCCGAGAAATGGTTCCGTGATGCAAAAATCAACGACCTTTACGAGGGCACCGGCCAAATCAATCGATTAATCGTCGCCCGCAGGATATTGGGTTACTCACGTCACGAACTGAGCTGAAGCATATTCACCAGCTGTTGCAGGAAAGGCACGCCATCCATGACAACATACCGTATCGATAACGCAGTGGTAATCGGAGCCGGGACAATGGGCGCTGCCCTGGCGGCTCATATTGCCAACGCAGGAATCCAGACAACCCTGCTCGACATTTCCCCAGGGGAACTATTGCCGGAGGAGGAGAACAAAGGATTGAGTCTTGAAGATCCCATCGTTCGAAACCGAATTGTTCGTGAAGGATGGCAACGTTGCATTAGCGCTCGACCGGCAAATTTATTCTCCCCCGAGGTTGCCAATCGAGTGACACTTGGCAATCTTGAAGACGATTTTGAGATCGTGGGGAATGCAGATTGGATTTTCGAAGCGATTGTTGAAAATCTCGAGATCAAGCAGGATCTTATGGCGCGCATTGACAAGGTACGCGGCCCGAAGGCTATCGTCACCACGAACACTTCCGGAATTCCAGTAAGCCAGATCGCAGAAGGACGATCAAATAGCTTGCAGGAGAACTTCTTAGGAACTCATTTCTTCAATCCGCCGCGCTACCTGAAACTTCTCGAACTTATTCCACACCCGAAGACGAATGAAGATCTAATCGAATTTATGCGTGAATTTTGTGCCACAACATTAGGCAAAGGGGTCGTACTTTGCAAGGATACGCCCAATTTTATTGGGAACAGAATATTTTCAATCGCGGCATCCATTGCTCTCGCTTATGGATTCGATAATGGCTATTCGATTGAGGAAATCGATGTGATCAGCGGCCCCGCAATCGGACGCCCCAAAACGGCGACATTCCGCCTCATGGATTTAGTCGGACTGGACATTAGCACACATGTATCGGCCAACCTGTACGATGCGATTCCCGGCGACCCTTACCGTGAGCTTCTGCGGCATCCGAAAACAAAAGATTTAATGGCAGAAATGATCTCCAGAGGCTGGATTGGAAATAAAAGTGGGCAGGGCTTCTACAAGAAGAAAATGGTAGACGGAAAAAAGGAGTTTTGGATCTTGAATCGAGAGACGTTTGAATATGTGGCACCCGTCAAACCTCGTTTCGATTCGATCGGGCAGGCGCGATCGAAGGACAGTTTCGAGGAGCAGTTGGCGACTCTTGTTTATGCAGATGACCGCGCGGGTAAATTTGTGTGGCATCTTCTTTCAAGAACACTGGCCTATTCGGCGAGTGTTGTTCCCGAAATTAGCGATGATGTCGTCTCAATAGACAAGGCCTGCAAGTGGGGCTTTAGCTGGAGGCTGGGTCCATTCGAGATTTGGGATGCCATTGGCGTGCGGCGTTCCGTAGACCGTATGGCGGAAGAAATGGTTGAAATCCCTGCATGGGTTAACAAAATGCTTGCGGGTGGATCGGAAACGTTTTATCAGAAGGAGGGGGGACGCGTTATAGGGTTTTACGACATTGACCAGGAAAAATATTCTCCTTTGGCCAAAGATCCAAAAGAAATTTCAATCATGGATATGAAAGCGCAGGGCAAGGAACTACTTGCGAACAGCAGCGCGTGCCTGTTAGACATGGATGAGGCTGTGTTGCTGCTCGAATTCAATAATCCTTCGACCGCAAATGCAATCGATGAAGATATATTGCTCATGCTCAATCATGCCCTTGACGAGCTCGACAAGCCGCAATGGCGTGCCCTGGTGATTGGAAACCAAGGCAAACATTTTAGCGCCGGAGCAAATATTTTCACAATGGCCGTCGCCGCACAGCAGGAAGATTTTGAAATGCTGGAGACGGCTGTAAGCGCGATGCAGGATCTGATGCAACGCATGCGCTACTCGCCAAAGCCTGTTGTTGTTGCTCCGTTTGGAATGACCCTGGCTGGTGGATGCGAGGTGATTCTGGCCGGTTCGAGGATCGTTGCTGCTGCTGAAAGCTACATTGGTTTGATCGAGGTTGGGGTGGGATTGGTACCGGCTGGCGGAGGAACTACTGCAACCGTGCGTCGTTTGATCAACCCGGTAATGAGGACGAGAAATGCGGATGTGTTGCCGCACATGCAGAGGGCTTTTGAGCAGATTGCGCTCGCTAAAGTCGCCGAGAGCGCTCTTCAGGCTCAGGAGATGGGATATCTTGCGGCGCAAGACCGCATCGTGATGAACAGTGATTATTTGCTCGCAGAAGCCAAACGTACTGCCCTGGAAATGGTCGCGGGAGGTTATCACCCGCCGGCGCCGGGAAAAATTTGGGCATCCGGGCGCGATGTGTTAGCGGATTTGAAACTTTTTGTATGGGGTATGATGGATGCAGGCTACGCCACGGAACATGATGGGGTGGTTTCAAATCATCTGGCAAACGTCCTTTCAGGTGGGGATTTAACGGCACCTGGATGGGTTCCGGAACAATACTTTCTCGATCTCGAGCGTGAAGCCATCTTGGCATTATTTCATGAGGAAAAATCGATCGCCCGCATGTGGCACATGCTGCAAAACAAAAAGCCACTGCGGAATTAGTTGTGGAGGTACAAAATGAGAGAGGCCGTGATTGTCGCTGCAACGCGAACTGCCGTAGGCAGGGCAAAGAAGGGCACGACGCGGAATGCTCGCCCGGATGATATGGCGCTGGCCGTCATCCACGAGCTTTTGCGTAAGACGGGAGATAAGCTCGACCCAGCACAAATTGATGATGTGGTGATCGGGTGCGCGATGCCGGAGGGCTCACAAGGCTTGAACATCGCGCGTATTATTTCCTTGATGGCCGGATTGCCGGTAAGTGTGCCCGCGCAGACCATTAATCGGTTTTGTTCAAGTGGCTTGCAATCCATCGCCATTGGCGCAGAAAGAATTATCGCCAACGGCGCAGATATTATCCTCGCTGGTGGGGTTGAATCGATGAGCGATGTCCCTCTGACAGGATTTCATCTGGATCTCAATCTAGATTTGGTGAATTCCTATCCCGAGGCTTACATCAGCATGGGACTTACCGCGGAACGAGTAGCGGAAGAATTCGATATCAGCCGTACGGATCAAGATGAATTTGCCTACAACAGCCACATGAAGGCGGCGAAGGCTTTGGAATCGGGTATTTTTGAGAATGAGATCGTGCCCATCGAATTTGAGGAAGTTTATGTCAATGAATTTGGCCATCAGATCCGAGAAGACGTGATCTTCGTGCGAGACGAACATGTGCGCCCAACCACAACCCCCGAGGCACTGGCAAAACTACCCCCAGTATTTAAGCGCAATGGAAGCGTGACCGCGGGAAATTCATCCCCATTGAGTGATGGCGCCGCCGGCGTGATCCTCATGGAAGGCGCTATGGCGGCGCAATTGGGACTGACGCCACTGGCTCGTTTCGTGGGATTCAATGTCGGCGGGGTCCGCCCAGAAATTATGGGGGTCGGACCCGTCGCTGCGGTGCCGCGCGTGCTGGAACGCACGGGCTTACTGCTTGATGATATGGATATTATTGAGTTAAACGAAGCGTTCGCCTCACAAAGTGTTGCTGTATCGCGGGAATTAGAATTCGATCCTGAAAAAGTCAACGTAAACGGAGGCGCCATTGCGCTTGGTCATCCGCTGGGATGCACCGGGGCTAAATTAACCGTGCAGGCGATTAACGAGCTTCGGCGCAGGAAATCTAAATATGCTCTGGTTACGATGTGTATCGGCGGGGGAATGGGCGCGGCCGGCATATTCGAAAATTTAGCGATCTAAACCGGGTTGGAGAAATCGCCGTAGCAAAATATTCAACTACATTAAAATCATTTAAGGAGTGATAGATGGCAGAAGAACTTACAATAGGTTCCTTGATGGCGAAATTACCGGCGGCATTCCAGGCGGACAAAGCAACCGGGGTGAACGCGGTAATCCAATTTGATCTCGGCGGTGATCGAGGCGGCGAATGGTATATCACACTTGCCGATGGCGCCTGCACAGTCGATGAAGGCACTGCCGAGAATCCGAAGCTGACAATTAACGCCGATGGGCAAGATATGCTCGATATTTTCAAGGGGGACATGAATGCCATGGCGGCATTTTCCAGCGGCAAATTGAAAGTGTCTGGCGACCTGGGATTGTCGATGAAGCTCCTGAATTTCTTTAAATTCTAGGATTCGAATGCCAAGGATTTAGAAATAGCCAACCCCTCCCCGAACTTCTCACCGCGAGGGGTTTATGGTTTAAAGTCAGCATGGGCTGCAGCGCGCTACGGAGCAGCCTGCTGCGAGGGGCCTTTGCCATTTCTTCCTCGAAGTGATGAGGTGTACTTTGATCGCGGCGACTTCATTTTATGCAATTTGCCACCTGACATTTGCTTACGAGATAACACCCAGCTCGATTGAACGATTAAGCTCACAAAGTTGCTTTGACGTTTGGTTTTCAATCTCTCCGATTGGCTTCGAAGGCATCTCGACCTGAGGATTCTTGAGGATTGCAGCACACAGGAGAGCAGCGCGGGCTACTATAGGATTCCTGCTCGATCTCCAATGTACATTGGTAGGCTGCCAATGATCCATAGTGGAGCCTTCTGCTTGCTTTGTCAGACTCGAGGATGGCTCCTGCAATCGTATGTCCTCCATTAATCAGGCGCGAAATCATACCAGGGAAGGCAGGTGCGCAGGCATTGGTGAATTTAATTAGATCGTGTTGATTACGTTACGGTAAGCGAAACAAATAGAGCAGCTATGGGCCGGAAACGGGACGAAGCTCAACTGCGACGACAGCCCAATCGACGGTGCCGCTGAAGGAGCCATTGATGGATAGGATGGTTGGAATAATGACATCTTGCTCCACGAGGGAGAGCCCAGCTGCGGCACCACTCGATCCCTGGTGCACTTCGAGAAGTTCGGTGAACCCGACGCCAGGAAGGTGAGCTTTGTGACGGTGAGCAGCTGCAGCGAAGGCCAGGGCTCCCTCACTCGAAATCGGCAGGCTAAAGGAATATGCGCTCCCATCGGAACCCCCAGAACAGGAGCCGTCGATGCCGTTAGGGTTGACCGAGAAAATATTGCCGATAGGGCCAGAGATATCGACGCCGGAGAAGCGTGAAACGGCGATTACGGCATTCCTGGGAGCCTCGGAAAGCATGGCGGTGACAGGACCATCAAAAGCCGGGGTTCCCTGCGCCATCCAGACCTCGGTACGGGTCTGGCTTCGGCCGGCGCACTGCGCCCTGAGCAGGGACCAGGAGAGGCCCAGACCTGTGACATTCGTGACATTTCCTCTTCCGGATTTTGTAGAAATAGCAGCCAGGTAGAGATGATTGTTGACCGCGCTGAGGTCAGCATTAGTAGATACGCTGGAAGAGTCGGAAGAACCACCGGATTGGATCTCCTCGTGGGTGATGTTCACAGACTGGAGAGGGGGAGTAAGCGTAATCGTCGGCGTGGGAGTTTGCGTCGGTGTGTTCGAAGCTGTTGGCGTTAATGACGGCGTAAACGTTGGAGTTGCTGTGAAGGTGTTGGTAGGAGTCGGCGTGATTGTCGGGGATGCAGTATGAGTTGGCGTGTTTGAAGCTGATGGTGTCGTTGATGGCGTAAACGTTGGTGTCGGTGTGAAGGTGTTTGTGGGAGTTGGTGTATCGCTCGGTGTGGGCGTGAGCGTAGGCGTGTCTGTGGGAGTAGGTGTATCCGTCGGTGTGGGAGTAAATAAAGAACCCGACTTTATGGAAATCCCAACGACGGCCCAGTCGACCGCACCGCTGAAGGAGCCATCGATAGCTATGCTGGAAGGGCTAACAATTTGATCCTCAAGAGAAAGCCCGGCTGCTGAACCACCCGATCCCTGATGCACTTCAAGACGTTCGGTAAAATCGCTGCCTGGGAAGTGATCTTTGTGACGGTGAGCAGCTGCAGCGAATGCCAGGTCTCCCTCAGTCGAAATCGGAAGATTGAGTGAATATGCGCTCCCGTCGGAACCCCCAGAACAGGAGCCGTCGATGCCGTTCGTATTCGCCGAGACGATATTGCCGATCGGGCTAAACGTATCGACCCCGGAGTAGTGTGAAACGACGATGACGGCATTGCTGGGAGCTTCGGAAAGTGTGGCGCTGACAGGGCCGCTAAAGTCCGGAAGGCCATGAGCCATCCAGACTTCTGTGCGCGTCTGGTTCCGACCGGCGCATTGCGCCCTGAGCAGGGACCAGGAAAGGCCCAACCCGGAGACATTCGTTACATATCCTCTTCCGGGCTTGGTGGAGATGGCGGCCAAATAGAGATGATCGTTGACTGCGCTGAGGTTAGCAGAAGTTGATACTGAGGCAGAGGAGGAAGAACCACCGGATTGGGTCTCCTCGTAATTAATGGTGGAGGGCTGGGAAGGGGGAGTAGCTGACGGTGTATGCGTCGGCGTTCCAGTGGGCGTCGCGGTCGGTGGCGTGGTGGTGGGAGTTGGGCTGCCAACGGTAGGAGTTGGAATGGGTGTTGCGCCTGACCCCGAAAGGTTGCTGATTAATACAAATTGGTCGGGTATAAGACCGTCGATGTCTTTAAAATAGCAATCGGCATGATCTGGCATTCCGTTCACGTTGAAGGTACAGAACAATGCACCGTAATTTGCCTTCCTCAAGCTCTAACGTCGATGAAGTGCTCGCGATAATTTGGTTCTCGAAGCTGGACATCAGGTAGGTGCGCGAATAGGAATGCTCATGCCCTGTTGACACAATGGCGCCGGCTTGGAGGCAAGCCTCGTAGACCCCCCATCCTGTCGAGTCACTTTTTCCACCGACCTGCATCTTTTTCATGTTCTTGTGCCATGAGCAAATGCGCCAGATGTGGTCGTCATTGGCAAAGGCCTGCTGAATATAGGTTTCGTGGCCGGAGCCCTTCGTTCCCACACCAGAGAGGGCGATGGAAAGGCCTTTGTAGGTACATATCGAGTTGATCCCCAGTTGACCCGGAGCACTCGTGCAAATGGCATCCGGAATTAGATTAAGGCGTTCCGAAAATTTTTGCTGATATTCCTCCCAATCACCAGAATCATGATTTCCGACCGACATGAAATAGGGGAAGGAGGGGCCGAGGACGTCGCTGATCATCTGATCCCATGCCTCGATGTTGCTGCTGTATGCAAGATCACCTGAATGGATGACGAGGTCTGCGCCCTCGGTCTTGATAAGGTTCAGGACGGCCTCAGCATTCGAACTCAAACTCTGATCGCCGATGAAGGCCGCTTTGAGATCCGGCGGGGGTAGGTTAATTGCGTTTGATTGGAAGCCTTGGTTGGAGGAGGTTCCGAGATTGCCAGTTCCCCCAAAGGCAAGGGAAGGAAACACCAAGTTTAACAGGGGCAGGCCAGCGAGTAGCAAGATCAATACGAACCCGATGGCGATCTTTCCGCGGTATCTGGAGGTCACTGATTTTATCCCAATGGATCCGCTTAATACGGTTGGATGGTTATTAGGTCCTCGAAGAAGCGGGAACAAGAGGTCAAGGTTCATCTCTCACCGCCTGGGTTAGTGGATCATGAAGGCGGTGAGTATATGTCGGCAAGTATGCGCGACGTGGAGTAATGTGTGCAATATCTCAACAGATTTTCGGGATGCAGTCTGTTTCTTGCAAGGGTCTAAGGGTGAACTTCTTTGATTCGTGTGACAAAAACACAATAACACAAGCGGTGTGATTATGTCAATACGATGAATTCTCTCAGGAAAGATGAGAAAAATCCAAAGTGGTCAATCCCTCGTGGCAATGAGTAAAAGGCTTACCTGGCCTCCTAAAATCGAGCAGATGCGGCACTCGACTAGCGTCGGAAAATGTCCTCCCGCCCAGGAAAATCTCCCACGCTTCCGGGCTGAAGAATCTTCCTAGAGCGGGATATATTATTGCCCGACGGATTTTGGATAAGCTTGTGATGCTTCAATTGTTCCCAGGGGATGAATCTCTAAAAATTAATCTGCTGCGATGGATGAGAACACTGAGAGGATCCTCCTCGAGAGCCAAAATAACTTCGTCCGGACGACCGGTCCTTCCCTCGCCTACTGTCAGGCGCATTCGTAAAGTGATTCCATCTCGATTTTCTTCCAGGGTAAGTTTTTCGACCAAAGGTCTAAGATCATATGTCTTCCCTCTCCGCGTGCGCGGGTGATTCTCCTGCGCCAGGAGTTCATCAATACGACCGCGCATATCGTTCAGGAGGGAGGGGGATTTAAAAGTGACCTCGTACTCAGCCGAGACGATTTGCTTTTGCAGCTTCGGCGCCAAATTATCGATCACCTCGATCGCCAGGATGGCTATGCCTGGAGGCAGTGCAGCCTGTAACATCTGTTCAAGGTCACCAATTGCGACGCCTTTTTCCAGCCATACTTCAACCAGTTCCCAGCTGCTGGTAAATCCAAGAGGAAGAGCTGCTCCCAAATTGATTCTTGCATGCGGGTGAAAGCCCTGCGTAAATGCTACGGGGAGGTCGGCGCGCCGTAAGGTCCGCTCCCAAGCGCGCAACATGTCAAGATGGCCGATAAAACGTATCGATTTTTGTTTGGCGTACTTAATGCGGATGCGTTGAAGCTCTTCGCCCGCCATAAGTGCTTCGCTTAGACCTGTACCAGAGGAATCACCTCGCGACGTGACCGCTTCGGGGATCTCACTTCCGGACACTCCCAAACATCGCCTGGATTATCTCGGCGAATTTGTGCAAATTTGGGAAGGATCCCGCAAGCAAAGCAACGCTCGCGACAATCGACGCGCGTGCGACCTTCCAGGCTCCAAAGATAATCTTCTGTAAGAAATTTCTTCGTCAACCCGGCATTGATATGGTCCCAGGGCAATATTTCATCGATCGGGCGTTCTCGGTGCGTGTAAAAGGTGGGCTCGAGACCGGCATCGTCAAAGGCTTCCATCCAGATTCCGTAATCGAAGTGTTCCTGCCAGGCGTCAAAGTGCGCGCCTTTTTCCCAAGCTTTGTAAATAACGTGTCCCATTCTTCGATCCCCTCGAGAAAGCCAGGCCTCGAGCATGGTTGCTTTGGGGTCGGTCCAATTGAATTTCAAGCCCGGTCCCCTTAGAGCTTTGCGCAAGATTTGCTGTTTGGCTTCAATTTGTTTTATGCTGTCGCAGGGAACCCATTGAAAAGGCGTATGCGGCTTGGGCACAAAAGTGCTTACGCCCACATTGACACGCGCCCGATTTCCAAGGGCTTTTCGTCCCTCGCGCAGAACGGCTTTGCACAACTCGCCGATTGCCTCTACATCTTCGAGTGTTTCCGAAGGATGGCCGATCATGAAGTAGAGCTTAATGGTTTGCCAGCCGCGCTTGTATATCTCGCCTGCCGTCTCGAGCACCTGTTCGGTAGATACATATTTATTGATGATGTTGCGCATGCGTTCGGTGGCGGCTTCCGGCGCCAGTGTGAATCCGCCGCGGCGTGAATTTTCCTTGAGCAGGTCCATCAATTCGACGGAAAAGGATTCGATGCGCAGTGATGGCAGCGAAATATTAATGTGCCGATCTTTAAATCGTGTGGTCACTTCCTTAACCAATGTCAGCACTTCGTCATAGTCCGATGAGGAAAGTGAAAGCAGTCCGATTTCCTCGATGCCCGTCTGCTCCATGGCGAGCTTGATAGCATCGGAGATTTCAGAAACCGGTCGTTCGCGGACGGGGCGTGTGATCATCCCTGCTTGACAGAAACGACAGCCGCGCGTACAGCCGCGCATGATTTCAATCGGAATGCGGTTATGGGTAACATCGACATAGGGGACGATGAAGTTTGTCAGCGGAGGCGGCAGCTTGGGCACAATACGTTTGATCACCGGCAGCTGCGCTTCGGGCGTCGTGGCTGTTACATCGAGGATGGTTCCATCGAAGTCTTGACGAACGGAATAAAACGCGGGGACATAGACGCCCCAGATCGCGGCCAGAGAACGCAGCAAGCTTTCACGCGAGGTTTTGTTATCCTTCCAGTGGCGTACAGCCTGAAGAATTTCAAGGATCACGTCTTCGCCTTCTCCGATGACAAACGCATCAATAAAGTCCACCATCGGTTCCGGATTAAGCGTCGCATGGCCGCCAGCGATGATCAGTGGATCGTTATTTGTTCGCTGAGCGCTGAACAGCGGGACATTGCCCATATCGAGCATGTTCAATGTATTCGTGTAGAGTGTTTCGTAGGGTAGGGAGAACCCGACGACATCAAACGCACTCAGCGGACGTTTGCTCTCGAGGGAGTAAAGCGGAATGTCTTCCTCACGCATCAGCTGCTCCATGTCCGCCCATGGAGCGAACACGCGCTCAGCCAATGCATCCTCTTGCTTATTGATGATGTCGTAAAGGATTGCCAGGCCGAGATTGGACATACCCAGGTCGTAAATGTCGGGGAAGGCCATCGCGAAGCGGTAGGGCGTCCCATCCCAATCTTTGGTAACCTGATTGAGCTCGCCGCCAATATAGCGACCCGGTTTTTGAACCTTCGGGAGCAAGTGCTCCAATTTTGCTTGGATGGTCTCTGGTTTCATGAAAATAGGCTCTCGACGGAGAATGTTTGGACAATTATAGGCGAAATATTATAGCACAGGGGTGTTTTCCCCCAATTTCAAATAGTTAATTGACTCGCGAAAACAGCACATGGTAGAATAGCGCCCGTTGCCCCCATCGTCTAGCGGCCCAGGACGCGGCCCTCTCAAGGCCGAAACCGGGGTTCGAGTCCCCGTGGGGGCACCTTCGAGGGCGAGCTTCATAGACAGTGTAAGTATCTGTGATCGGGCGCTTGCTTAATCGTGCGCTTTCGAATCAACTTTTCTCGCTTCCAACTTTAGACCCACATCTTTCGCCAAAGGAAGGTGTTCTTTCCTCAGTCAAAGGATAACGTGACCGAAAATCTATTTTCATTACCTCGATTGTACCTGTTCTTCTTCCAATTTATCGAGCGTCTTCCGATCTCAAAATGGCTGCTTTGCAAGTCTGGTAATAATAATCAGCGCCGTGGCGCACCATTGGGTCGCCTGGAAGAAAGGTTATGTGGATCCAGACCAATTCGATTCTTCTCTTGCCTACCACGGCTTTTATCTTGTGGATGTACCTTTCTGATGGATTTTTCTTACAAAACATGCTGCCCGAGACCTAAAGAAGTTCTTTTCAAAAAGTAGAAGAAGCGAAGAGGAAATTCTTAAGCTCATCACCGACTTCAATTCTTTTCCTAAAGAGCAAACCAGCCGTCAGTGGGCTGTATCCGGATACGTGAGCAAGGTATTGCTAAGATTAATGACTCCTGTTAGTGATTTATCTCCCCTGATTATCTACTAATCGTTATATACTTGTGGAAACTCACAAAGAGAAAGCGTAGTGAAAAGATCCAGGAATAAGCTTTTTGTAGTGGACCTATTTAGCGGCTGCGGCGGCTTAACCCAGGGACTCAAAGACTGCGCGTTTAGAGTTATTGGAGCCGTTGAGATAGATGTGTATGTCCTCAGAACATTTGAGACAATAACTAGCTTTTACTAAAAGATACTTTTCCCCTTCGCGGATTATACACACACGGTCTGTAAATTCTCCACTCGTCTCTTTTGCATGGTTTTCTCTTTGATCAATTCCCTTCTGATTTT
>JADFRQ010000081.1 GCA_022561215.1 Chloroflexota bacterium
GAACGCAGGGGGGAAAGTGCTCAACATCGATCGTTGGGGAAAGCGCCGCCTGGCCTATGCGATTCGCAAACGGAACGAGGGGCATTATTACATTATTCAGATGCAAATACCTCCTCAGGCCGGGGTTGAAATTGAACGCGAAATGCGCTTGAATGAGCAGATTTTACGTTATATGATTTCCTCGGTAGAGCCACCTTCGTCATAATAATCTTCGTCTGGGAATAAGGAGGATGTTATGAGTCGAGGCCTTAATAAGGTCATGATTATTGGCCATCTTGGACGGGGTCCGGAGATGCGTTATACACCGTCGGGTCGTCCAGTCACCACATTTAGCGTAGCAACCGGAAGATCCTGGCATTCCGCAGATGGCGAACGCCACGAAGAGACCGAGTGGTTTCACGTCGTTGCATGGGGGAGTCTGGCGGAGATTTGCAATCAGCATCTGCATAAAGGGCAGCAGGTATACATCGAAGGTCGCTTGCATACTCGGAAGTGGGATGACGCGGATGGACACAGACACTTCGCTACAGAATTAGTCGCACGCGAAATGATCATGCTGGAATCGGCGCGCGATAACATAGAATCGACCTTCAATAATGTATCTGAGGAAGAAGAAAGTTATCCATTCTAGCTGCCGTCGTAGTGCTGACCACGCGAGGGCTAAGGAGTAAAAAACTTGACTGAACAAATAGGATCATCATCTGGGTCATCAGGGCCCCAACGTCGATCAGGAGGGCGGCGAAGTTTCCGACGGCGGCCGCGCGTCTGTAAATTTTGCGCGGATAAGTCCATCCTCATTGATTACAAGCTGGTTGATGTACTTCGACGCTATATTACGGAAAGTGGAAAAATACGCCCGCGGCGCGATACGGGGGCATGCGCACGACATCAACGTCAGGTTGCGCGGGCGATAAAACGATCGCGTCACATGGCTCTGCTTCCCTTTGCGGCGGAACGTTTTCGATAGTTTGAGTATAGAAATATTTTGGGTGGGCAACCTCGGGTGCGGCATGCCCTGGAGGCGTTTGATTTAAGGAGAACTGCTTAATGGTAAAACGGAGCTCAGCTCCAGAAGGTAACAGGAAACATCGTGCGCGTGCGCAGCGAGAGAGAATTCAGCGTAATTGGATCCTGGGGGGAGTCGCAACAATCGTCATCGCCGTAGCAGGTTTATTGCTATATGGTGTAGTAGGCATTTTTATCACGCCTGTAGCGACAGTGAATGGTGAAAATATCTCAACCAAAGATTTTAGGGGCCGAGTACGCTTATCGCAAGCAGAGACCGTCAATCAGGCCATATTTCGGCAGCAACTCGAGTTGATCCCTGTCTTACTTTCCGATGTGGAAGGTACTGGTCAGCGGGTTCTAAACCAAATGATTGATGATGTCTTAATTCGTCAGGAGGTCGAGCTACGCGGGGGCACGGTCACAGATGCGGAAATCGATAAGGCCATGGCTGAGGCGTTTGGATTTTTTCCGGATGGGACACCCACTTCCTTCCCCACCTTCACTCCCGATCCTACAATTACTGCATTAGCATCCATCACGCCAACCATCACTGAAGGACCTAGCCCTACGCCACAACCTTCGCAGACGCCCGGCCCGAGCCCTACTGTTACAGCCACGGCGACTACACGGCCAACAGCCACGGAATATGTCGAAGAGGCTTATCTTGCCAATTTGGAAATTACGATTGAGGGATTGCAAAACCAATTTGATATAACCAGGAAAGACTTCCGCAATCAATTTGTCTCCCAGCTGTATCGACGAAAATTACTTGAATTTTTCGAAGCAGAGGAGACCCGCGCTACGAGACATATCCAAGCGCGCCATATCCTGGTTGAAGACGAGGATTTATCGAATCAAGTCCTTGAAATGCTGAACGAGGGATCGAAATGGGAAGATCTTGCCCTTGAGTTTTCCATAGATGAATCCAACAAGGCTCGTGGTGGGGATCTGGGTTGGATACCAAGAGGGTTGATGGTTCCAGAATTTGAAGAAGCTGTCTTTACAGGAGTAGTCGGTGAAATTCTTGGCCCGGTTGAGACTGAATTCGGATTCCACTTAATTGAAATACTAGGCCAAGAAGATCGTGATCTGGATGAATACAGCTTCCAACTTGCGGTTCAGACCACGTTTAACACCTGGCTCATTAATATTCATCGGAATTCGATAATTGATATAAGCAAGAATTGGCTCCTGCGTGTGCCGGACGCCCCCAATATCGGCGCTCCTGCTCCCTCCAGCAGCATTCCATAACTCGCTCAATAACCTATCGAATAGAAAAGCCAGTACCCGCCTAGCTTGGCGTGGTGTTCTTCATGGCTTGCTGCACTTCACAAATCAATTGTTTGCCGGAGTGGGGCGATTGTTGGGCGCGAGGCAAGCCGGTTCGAGAGTGTAATTCAGACCTCTTGTTAGGCAATCAAGCAACGCATATACTTTGAGTGGGATAGTATGAATCTTGAGACATTGGTATCCACAATTCACGGCACCGTAACACCGGTCGACCAGGATCTCGTGGAACGCGCCTACAAGGTTGCAGAAATAGCTCATCGCGATCACGTAAGAGCTTCCGGAGAGCCATACATTCAGCATTGTTTGGCTGTTGCCTCTATCTTGATTGAGCTAGGCTTGCCCGCGGCAGCGGTAGCGGCTGGCCTGCTGCATGACACAGTTGAAGACACAGACGTTACGCTGGAAGCCCTGGAGCGCGATTTTGGGGAAGAAGTTGCCACACTCGTCGCCGGGGTTACAAAACTAACGCAGCTGCCCCGGGTAAGTCATTACGACGGCAATCATCGAGGGGAAAGCTCAACCAAAGTTGAGTTGGCCAAGGAAAACCTGAGGAAAACCTTCCTTGCGATGGGCGATGATGTGCGCGTGGTCCTCATTAAACTGGCGGACCGAGTGCACAATATGCGTACACTCGCGCATCTTTCTCCTGAAAAACGAACCAGGATTGCGAAAGAGACATTGGAAATTTATGCCCCACTTGCCAACCGATTAGGGATCTGGCAAGTGAAATGGGAATTGGAAGATTTATCTTTCCGCTATGTCTATCCTGATAAGTATAGAGAGATCGCAGAATTTGTTGACGAGCGCCGTGTGGATCGCGAAAAAACCATGCGCACGATTATTACAAAGTTAAGCAAAGCTCTCTCGGAGGCAGGAATAGAAGCCGATATTCGTGGAAGATCCAAACACCTCTATTCAATTTATAAGAAGATGGAAAGAAAAAAAGTACCCTTCGATATGGTCCATGACGTTCGCGGCGTGCGGATTATTGTTGAAACCGAACAGGATTGTTACGTAGCTCTGGGAGTCATCCATAATCGCTGGAAGCCTATTCCCGGAGCCTTCGATGATTACATTGCCATACCCAAAGACAATCTTTATCAATCGTTGCACACGGCTGTTATCTATGAAGATGGCCGTACCCTGGAAGCTCAATTCCGAACGCCTGAAATGCACGAAAACGCGGAATACGGCATCGCGGCCCATTGGCGATACAAAGAAGGATCCCATCGCGATGATGTCTATGAGCAGAAGATCCTTTGGTTGCGCAAACTCATGGATTGGCGTCAAGATGTTGAAAACGCGAGCGATTTTGTCGACGCGATGAAATCGGATGTGTTCGACGACCGAGTGTATGTATTTACACCTCGAGGTGATATCATCGATTTACCCGCCGGATCTACGCCAATCGATTTTGCTTACAACATTCACACTGAAATTGGTCACCGCTGTCGAGGGGCTAAGGTAGATGGCAAACTTATATCCTTGGATTACAAATTACAAACTGGAAATTCCGTCGAAATATTGACCGCAAAACGCGGCGGCCCCAGTCGCGATTGGCTAAACCCGAGCCTGGAAATGGTGAAGAGTCATCGCGCGCGCAGCAAAATAAAACAATGGTTTAAGCGTCAAGATCGAGCGCAGAATATTTCACAAGGACGGACGCTTCTGGATAAAGAAATGCGCCGCCTGGGTATTGATTCCATATCCTATGATCATATTGCGAGTGAACTGGAATTTGCACAGGTTGATGATCTGTTGGCTGCAATCGGGATTGGCGATCTACAGATAACGCGCATCATTAAGCGCGTTATTGGTGAAGAAGAGAAGGAATTTGAGATCCCTGAAGGTCTTGCGACTTCAACTTCGCTTGAAATTGTACCGACTGAAGAAGTTACTATCTTGGGTCTAAAGGGGCTGCTCACAAATTTGGGGCGCTGTTGCAAACCCGTTCCAGGTGATCCAATTATCGGTTACATTACGCGCGGACGAGGCGCAACCATCCACCGCCAGGACTGTCCCAATGTTCTCAGGATTAAGGATACGGAGCGATTGGTTCAAATTTCCTGGGGCCAACCAGTAAAAACATATCCCGTTTCGGTCCAGATTCGCGCTTATGATCGGGATGGTTTAATGCGCGATGTTTCTACATTGGTTTCGAATGAAGGCATCAATATGTCCTCGATCAATGTATCCACGAAAAATAGCCTGGCAATATTTGATTTGGTTATGGGGGTAACGGATATTTCCCATCTGAGCAGGGTGTTAACACGGCTTGAGGCTCTCCCTAATGTGCTTGAGGCCAGGAGATTGCGTCCTGGGTAAGGCGCGTGTTACCAATAGTCACCAGAAAAAGGCTGGAATAAATATAAAACAAAAAGGTCTGCTTGACGTCGAACAAGCCTTGGAAAAGCTCTTGGCGAACATTACGCCGCTCTCCACAGAAGAAATTCCCCTGCGTGACGCCCTGGGAAGGGTATTGGCGGGGGATATCCGCGCGCAAGATGACATTCCACCCTTTGATAATTCCGCAATGGATGGATTTGCGGTTCATGCTAAAGACACGTATTCTGCCAATCGGCAGAATCCAACTGTACTGCGCGTAGTCGGCGACATATCCGCGGGATCAATCAATCTAGAGCAATTGAAGCCTGGCAGCGCCATGCGTATCATGACGGGTGCACCTGTTCCGCCAGGAGCGGATTCGATCGTACCAATTGAGCTAACCACGAACCCGGAGGCGCTGACGGACAAATCTCTGCAAGACACGGTTTTGGTTACGGCAAGCGTACAATCCGGGGCATACGTCCGCAAGGCGGGGCAGGATGTTCGTACTGGAAGCAATGTGCTTTCTAGGGGACATCGTTTGCGATCTCAAGATATCGGTATGTTGGCAGCAGTCGGTGTGCCCAGGCCAAGTGTTTATCGGCAACCGAAAATCGCTCTGTTTTCTACGGGAGATGAACTGATTGATGTAAGTGATGCACTGCGACCTGGATTAATAAGAGATTCAAATACATATTCCCTCGCAGCTGCGGTGGAGGCCGCTGGAGCAATCCCCATTCCCTTGGGGATCGCGGCAGATGATAAAGAGATGGTATCGAATATGTTGTCCCGCAGTGTAAAGGCTGATGCGGACTTAATAATTTCATCCGCGGGAGTATCGGTGGGGGCCTACGATTTTGTTCGATCCGTCGTGCAATCCAGTGGACACCTAGAATTTTGGCGAGTAAATATCAGACCTGGAAAACCGATCTTATTTGGGGCCTTCAAGGATATTCCATTTCTGGGATTGCCAGGAAATCCAGTCTCGGCTCTGGTGACTTTTGAAATCTTCGTTCGGCCGGTGATTGCACGGATGAGTGGTCTGCCTGGCGTTACGCGGCTGAATATAAAGGCGCGCATGATGCATGATTTGCAATCCGATGGAAGAGAAAGCTATTTACGTGCAAGAGTAGAATGGTCGGGGGAAGAATACAAAGCCGCATTGGTAGGCAGCCAAGATTCGGGTATTCTTTCATCACTTGTCAAAGCAAACGCATTGATTATCGTTCCTGCTGGTGTAACTTCACTCACCAAAGGAGATAGGGTCGATGCTTGGCTGTTTGCTACGAATGCAACGATTTAGCCGGCGAATCATCTAACGTGGAAAACCTAGCTGGGACTGCGGGCAAAGTTGGAGCCTGGTGGTGGTTAAGCGTCACTGCAGCAGCAATTGGGTTTGTCGATTCCTTTTACCTAACCTGGATCAAGATCGCCGATAACGTAATATCCTGCTCCGGAATCGGCGACTGTGAATCGGTAAATTCCAGCAGCTACGCTGAAATATCAGGAATACCGATCGCGCTTTTCGGGGCCGGCGCTTTCCTCACGGTTCTGGTTCTCCTGCTGCTTCAAACGCGATTGCGCGAGCAAGCTCAAAATCTTCTGCTCGGTATATTCGGAATATCACTGGCGGGAACGTTATACTCAGTTTACCTGACCTATATCGAAGTATTCGTGTTGCATGCGATTTGCCCATTTTGTGTTCTTTCCGCCTTGATGATCACTGGATTGCTTATTCTCTCGATCTATCGGATCAAGATGGACTTTGGCTATCGTTAAATGAGGTTTGCCGAGGCGCAAGCACCACAGCTGGATTGATTGCAGCTTCCAGGATGATCCCTGTTGTGCGTTTGGATAAGTGAAAAATGATCTCATCTGGCGTGTATGAAATTGGCACTCGCTGATAAAACTTGCATGGATAAAGGTTGGGTTGGAATCTAGAAACTAGTTTGGATATTGAACAAGTGTTGCTGCTGGCGGGCGATCTTCGGCTAAAGTGTGGCGAGCCTGCGCGGGGAGATTGTTAGGGGTGAAAATTTAAATTGCCCTTCTTGATGTTCGATTTATTCCTTGTCAGTAGAGGATTTTACTCTTTCCTTCAAAGTTCGGGAGAGTATCTCGTCTTGAGCGCCTCTTGATTTCAATTCTTTACTCGTTTTTACGATCTCCGATGGGCTCTTATCCGCTGATTTCTCCGGGGCGTGCATCGCTTTCCGTAGGGCGATTTCCATCGCCGTAAGTGTGACCTCTTCGGGTTCATCCTCTTCGAATATTTCCTCGACCTCTTCGGCAGCCTTGATGCTCAATCGAATCTGTCGTTTCTTGCGATCGGTGTCTAAAACGACGACATCGATCTCGTCGCCCTGCTTTATCTTTTCATGAGGATCCGCAACATAATCCGAACTGATTTCGCTCACATGCACCAGCCCGGCGCGTTCGGCGCCTATATCTACAAATACACCAAACTTTTCCAGACGCACTACTATGCCCTTCCTCTTTAACCCAGGTTTGATATCTTTCCATGCAAGTTCAATGGGCCGGATCATGGTCAACTCAAGGCGACCCGAATTTTTGTCGACCTTCTCAACCCACACCTGTACTTTTTGACCTTCTTGCAGAATATCTTGAATGCGATTAACTTGACCGCGTTTGAGCTTGGATATGTGAACTAACCCTGGGAGCTTGGTACCTACGTCAATAAATGCACCAAACAACTCAATTTTGGAGACTATCCCCTCGAGGGGCATGTTCGGTTTAAGATCTTCTAGTTTAATAAGGGTTGCTCGGTTGACATTTTCCATAGGGGATTAACTGTATCCACGATCAAAATTCTAGCGGGGGGGATTATACCATAGCCCTGTTGCACCTATGAACTATCCGCGGAAGGAGGTGTGAGGGAAGGTTGCGAAAAGAGAAAGTGCCATTCGAGAATGCTTGAAAATCGATCGCTCGGATCATAAAAAGATCCCATCCGAACTCCCTGAACATCTGCATCAATTGCATAATTGTAAATGGGTGAGTACAGGACCAGAGCAGGAAGCTGATCTTGAAAACGGAATTGAAAATTCTTGTAAAGATTAGTGCGCGTGAGAAGATCAGGCGTTGTGCGCGCCTTTTCGAGCCAAATCCCAATGTTACGGTCTGAAAAGCCCCCGTAGTTTTGACCGTTTTCAACTTGGGAGTCATGCCAAAATGGGTAGGGATCGGGATCCGGAAATCTACCAAAATTCAAGTCGCTGAGTACGGCTTGAAACTTCCGTGTTTCCAGACGATCGCTAAACAGATCGCCATTGGCCACGGGCTGCAAATCGACCTGAATTCCGATCAGCTCCCAGCTCTCTTTTAGTGAAATTGCAATTGCTTTCTGGATTGGATCGGAGGAGTGAATGAGTTCAAACCGGAGGATTTCACCCTCCTTTTGGCGCAAATATTCGGAGGATCCTCGATTTGCACCGACGGGAGTCTCCCATCCTAAACTGTCTAACATCTCCTCGGCAAGGTTGATATCGTAAGAATAAATTTCAAGGTTATCCAAATATGCCCACGTACCGGAAAATATGGGGCCGCTAGCAACGATTGCTTGGCTGAACAATACGTCGTCAATTAGGTATTGACGTTTAAGAGCGTGCATCAGCGCCTTGCGAAAAAGCTTCTCCGCAAAAAAAGTCTTTTCAGGATGGTTTAGGTTGAGGAATACTGTTCCGATTCGCGGCAGTCTGTTGGAATGCAAATTCAAATCTTGATTCTTGAGTATTTGAGCGAGAATAGGTGGGCTGACTCGGCTGATTCCCATTACTTTCTCGTCGAGGTACGCCTGAAATGCACTTGCTTCATCTGGGTAAAAATAAAACTCGATGGATTCGAGATAGGGCGAACCTTCATAAAACTCTTCAAATGCGCTTAGTTCAATTCCAATTACGCTGCCCTCCTCAAGCAAAAAGCGTGCAAATTGAAAAGGACCGTTCCCAATGGGCGCGAGGTTGAAGGGGTGATCAATTAAGTCTTCGGAGCCTACTCCGCGCAGCAGATGGTCGGGTAAGAGTCCTATGGAAAGAAAATCCAAAAACGGAGCGTAAGGCTCAGGCAATTGAAATTGAATCGTCTTGTCATCAAGGCGCACCATATTAACTTCTGCCCAAAGTTGCTGGAGATCAGATGGTCCGGGAAATGCCGGATCCTGATAGCGCGAAAATGTATAAATGACATCATCGGATCGAACCGGCTCACCATCATGCCATAGCGCATCGGCTCGTATGGTAAAGGTATAAAGCGTCGCGTCTGCGGAGACGGCCCATGATTCTGCCAGATCGGGAATCGGGATGCCGCGCGAGTCAAAACGCACAAGCCCGCGATAAAGTAATCGATCGATATCGCGATCCACTTGATTGTAACTATCCAATACTGGATTTAGCCTGCTGACCTGTCCGATCAGAGCCTCGCGGTAGATGCCTCCCGAAATCGGTTCGGGCTCTTCAGGCTCGATGATGGGGCTCTGACCAAATAGGTACCCAAGCAAAACGACGATGCCCCCGACAGCGATTAGGAGTTGCCATCGAAGTTTTCGCATTTTAATCAGCGCTCTTGCAAGCTTGAAATTTAGGAATCTAGTTCAGCCAACGAGGATGACGTTCGCGATCGCAAGTATGAAGAATGCAAAACTCAGCCCGATGGTCACATTAAAGAGCAGGCGTTCGATTCCGCGACGAGTTTGATAACCTCCTCCTCCGAAATCTCCTCCTCCAAGACCCCCCAGGCCAGCCCCTCTACTTTGCAGAATAATTACGACAATTAAGGTGATGGATACAATCACCATTGCTAGATTTAGATATACCTCCACCAGCGCCTCCTTTTCCTGCAGAGCGCACGGATTATAGCAGATTGGTTATTGACGATCAAGTGTTCGAGCCAACGCTGAAGCGAAGGTACGCTTCAATGAATGGATCCAGGCCACCATCCAGGACGGCGGCCGTATTCCCAACCTCAAAATTCGTCCGATGATCCTTTACCATTTGGTAGGGATGGAGAACGTAGGATCTGATTTGGCTGCCCCATTCGGCCTTAATATGTTCTCCCTTAATCTCTGCGAGTTCATCCTGGAGCTGTTCTCGCTTAAGATCGAGCAACCGCGCTCGAAGAACTTTAAGCGCATTTTCTTTATTCTGCGTTTGGGATCGTTCATTTTGGCAAGTGACGACAATGCCGGTGGGCAAATGAGTAATTCGTATAGCAGTTTCATTTTTCTGAACATTCTGCCCGCCCGCACCCGCCGAGCGGTAGGTATCAATCTTCAAATCACCCGGGAGAATTTCAACCTCGTCGTCTGATTCGACCTGTGGGTAGACTTCCACCAGAGCAAAAGACGTATGCCTGCGATTGGAGGAATCATACGGCGATATACGTACCAATCGATGCACGCCCTTTTCTGAGCGTAAGTTTCCATGCGCATATTTTCCCGAAATTGTCGTCGTCACGCGTTTAATTCCCGCTTCTTCACCCACGCTTTGGTCGATTATTTCAGTTGCATAATCATGTGCATCTGCCCAACGCATGTACATGCGATGCAGCATTTGAACCCAATCTTGAGAATCCGTTCCTCCTGCTCCGGCATGGATGGAGAGTATGGCGTCATGGCGGTCATATTCGTCGGAGAACAACACAGTAAATTCCAGTCGCTTGGCATGCGCGACAATCTCGGTGAATTCTTGTTCTATTTCTTGGAGGAGCGATTTATCACCTATCGAGGCAAGTTCAATAGCATCGCCAATTTTCTGTTCGAGCGACAGCCAGTCACCAATTTCATTCCGTAGCTGCGACAGGCGACGCATGCTGCGCTGCGCTTTTTGTGCGTTATCCCAAAGATCAGGCGATTCAGCAGTTTTTTCCAGTTCCAGGAGCTCTGATTGTAATTTTGGGAAGTCAAAGACGCACCATGAGGTCTTGAATTTTCGCCTTTTCTGCTCTCAGTGATGCAATTAAATCTTCCATTTTTATTTTCCTCGTATGCTCGTGGCCATGTTTAACGAATAATTTCCCCCAGCCCGAGTATTGTGTCGACAAATAAGGCGGGATCAAACGCAATTAGATCTTGCAGTCCCTCGCCCACACCTGCATAAAGGATTGGCACGGCAAGTTGTGAAGCCACTTCAAATGCTATTCCGCCTTTGCCTGAACTGTCAAGTTTGGCGAGGACTACGCCATTAATGTCGACGGCCTCGGCAAAACTATTGGCTTGCGAAATGCCATTCTGCCCCGTCGTTGCATCGAGCACGAGAAGCACCTGGTGCGGCGCTTCAGGGATTAATTTGGCGGGTACCGAGCAAATTTTCTTCAATTCGTCCATCAGATTGTGCTGCGTATGCATTCGTCCCGAAGTGTCGATGATTAAGACATCTATTTTTCTGGCGAGAGCCGCCTGGGTAGCAGAAAAAACTACCGCACCAGGATCGCTGCCTCGCAACCCCTTAATAATTTCGATCGCAAGGCGATCTGCCCAATATTCTAATTGCTCTGAAGCCGCTGCACGAAAGGTGTCCGCGGCAGCGAAAAGGCACTGTTTCCCCTCGCTTTTATAGTGATAGGCGAGTCGGGCAGCCGTGGTCGTTTTCCCAGATCCGTTTACGCCAACAATAATAATAACCCTGGTTTGCACATCAGCCGAACCCTGCTCAGGGGGAATAAGAAGGGCCAGTAAGATATTGCGCAGATGGGCCCGAATTCGATCGCCTCCGGTAATTCCCTGAGCGCGGGTTAACATTTGGAGCTCTTCAATTATTTTTCCGGGAAGAAACCCCGCGGCGAGTTTGTGCTATTATTACGTGTGGGGAGTTGACATAACACAAAGGGGTCAGGCGCTTTTTTTAAAAAAGCGCCTGACCCCTTTTTACTCATAGTACACAACGCTTGAGATGTCGGACTCCCACACGCGAACACCTTTGATTGCAAGCGGCTGAATCCATTTTCCAAACACCGTGTAAATGTATTTGGCAATATTTTCCGCCGTGGGATTAACGTCTTTAAAGGTGTCAATATCATTGAGTCAAACTTGATCAATCGATTTTAAGAATTCCCGCAGCTGGCCTTTAAGAACAGCAAAATCCGCCACCATGCCAATGTCATCAAGCCGGTCGCTTTTGATCGTGACCTCAATCTTCCACGTGTGTCCGTGAAGATTTTTGCATTTTCCTTCATACCCCGGTAGAAAATGGGCGGATGCGATATCGCCTTTAATCGATAATTCAAACATGATTACACCTTAATAATGCGCTTGATTTTTTCCCCAAGAAAATTTGCGGCGATGCGTTGAAACTTTTGGGGCCGGTCGCTAATCAGGAATGTGTGCTTAAGTGCACCTTTTGAGACACGTGTTTGTCTTGTTTGAGTCAAAAGCGCCTTGACCATCTCGGCCACTGCTTTCGCCGAATCAACGAGGATTACATTCTTGCCCACACTCTTTGCAATAGCCCATTTAAGAAGCGGATAATGCGTACACCCTAAAATGAGAGTATCGATTTTCGCTCTTTTTAAGGGTGCCAAATATTCCTGCGCAATAGCCAATGTTGCTGATTTATCAAACCATCCCTCCTCGACCAAAGGGACAAACAACGGGCATGCCTTTGAAAATATTTTTATTCTCTTATCACACCGCCTGATGGCCTTTTCATATTCACCACTGGCGATCGTTGCTGACGTCGCAATAACCCCTATTCTTTTCCTTTTTGTCAACGCAACCGCTTTTTGGACACCGGGATGAACGACACCGACAATCGGCACATGGAAAGCCTTTCTCAAATGCGCAAGAGCATAACTCGATGACGAGTTGCAGGCCACGACGACCATCTTGACTTTGTGTTTTAAAAGAACCTTTACGTTTTCTTTTGAAAAACAAATGATGGATTCCTTGGACTTCGTTCCGTAGGGAACCCGCGCCGTATCACCA